>JAGQRU010000125.1 GCA_020425105.1 Paracoccaceae bacterium | reverse complement strand
TGGGTCGAGAACATGCGCGTCGCCATGGACGCCGTGATCGAATCGGGGCGTATCTGCGAGGGGACGATCTGCTATACCGGCGATCTTCTGGACCCGGCGCAGCGCAAGTACACCATTGATTACTATGTGAAGATGGCCAAGGCGCTGGAGGCCGCCGGCGCCCATGTGCTGGGCGTCAAGGACATGGCCGGCGTGCTGAAGGCCCCTGCCGCGCGGGTGCTGTTCTCGGCGCTGAAGGATGCGGTGGATCTGCCCATCCACTTCCACACGCATGACACATCAGGCGCGGCCATCGCCACGATCATGGCCGCCAGCGAGGCAGGGGTGGACGCGGTCGATGCCGCCATGGACGCGCTCAGCGGCAACACCTCGCAGGCCACGCTCGGCTCGATCGTCGAGGCCCTGCGCCATACCGCGCGCGACACCGGCCTCAGCATCGACGCGATCCGCGAGATTTCGGACTATTGGGAACAGGTCCGGGCGCATTACGCCGCCTTCGAGACCGGCCAGCAGGCCCCGTCGTCCGAGGTCTATCTGCACGAGATGCCCGGCGGCCAATTCACCAACCTCAAGGCTCAGGCGCGCTCGCTGGGGCTGGAGGACCGCTGGCCCGAGATCGCCCGCGCCTATGCCGACGCCAACCAGATCTTCGGCGACATCGTCAAGGTGACGCCCTCGTCCAAGGTCGTCGGCGACATGGCGCTGATGATGGTCACCCAGGGCCTGACCCGCGCCCAGGTCGAGGACCCGGCCTTTGACATGGCCTTCCCCGAATCGGTGGTGGACATGTTGAAAGGCAATCTCGGCCAGCCCGAGGGCGGCTTCCCGGCCGCGATCACCGCCAAGGCCCTCAAGGGCGAGGCCCCCGTGACCGAGCGCCCCGGCAAGCATCTGCCACCCGTCGATCTGGAGGCGGTGCGCGCGCAGGTGTCGCGCGAACTCGACGGGTTCCGTATCGACGACGAGGACCTGAACGGCTACCTCATGTATCCCAAGGTCTTCCTGGACTACATGGGCCGCCACCGGCTCTATGGTCCGGTGCGGACGCTGCCGACCTGGACCTTCTTCTACGGCATGGAACCCGGCAACGAGATCTCGGCCGAGATCGACCCGGGCAAGACGCTGGAAATCCGCCTGATCGCCGTTGGCGAAACCGGCGAGGACGGCGACGTGAAGGTCTTTTTCGAACTGAACGGCCAGCCCCGAACGATCCGCGTTCCCAACCGCAAGGTGAAGGCAACGCAGGCCGTGCGGCCAAAGGCCGAAGAGGGCAACCCCGCCCATGTCGGCGCGCCGATGCCGGGCGCGGTGGCCTCGGTCGCGGTCAGTGTGGGGCAGGCCGTGAAGCCGGGCGACCTGCTGCTGACGATCGAAGCGATGAAGATGGAAACCGGCCTGCACGCCGACCGCGCAACCGTGGTCAAGGCCGTGCACGTCCAGCCGGGCACCCAGATCGAAGCCAAGGATCGGCTGATCGAACTGGACTGAGACCCCGCCGCCCGGCGCGGCTGGCCCGCGAACCGCCCGTCCCCCTTCCCCCGGGGCGCGGGCGGCTCACGCCCCCGCGCCAACGGACGGACCGTCATCGCCCCGGGCCGACGCGGACAATTTTAGACAAATGCGCGCTTCTTTGTGCCGCAAATATCCTCGGGGGTGAATTGGCGCAGCCAAGAGGGGGTGGAAAACCCCCTGCGCCGGTATCGATCCGCGCCGCGGTCAGCGCTTCTTCACGAACTCGGTCAGGATGACGATCCGCTGCCCTTCGACGCGGCCCTCGATCTGGCCGGCGTTGTCGGGCACCAGCGCGATCCCGCGCACCGCCGTGCCGCGTTTCGCGGTGAAGCTCGCTCCCTTGACCGGCAAGTCCTTGATCAGCACCACCGTGTCGCCCTGTGCCAGCAACACCCCGTTCGAATCGCGGTGTTCCAGCGCCGCCGGGGTGTCGGCCCAGGCCTGTGCCTCGGGCGACAGGATCATCGTGTCGCGCAGGTCAGTGGCCCAGCCTTCGGACAGCGTGGCCAGCTTGCGCCAGACGGCGAACTGCACCGCGGGTTCGGCCGACCAGGCGGCGCCTTGCAGGCATTGCCAATGGGCCGGACTGTCGGGCGCGGTCTCGCCGCGGCAGGTCGCGCACAGCAGGACCGGCGTTGCCGGCGGTTGCGCCTGCGCGTCGAGCGTGGCATCGGCGCCGCAGAATTCGCAGGCCCCCCCGGCGCGGGACATCAAGTCGGGATCGGTGCTCATCGGAGGGTCCTGTGTTGGGGGTCGCCCCTGGTCCTAGGACAAGCGGCGTTCGAAGGCAAACGAAAGCCGGCCGGCCCGTTCGCCCGCCCCTGGACCGCACCGCCAGACGGATGCGGAAAACGTCGAGACGGTCGATTTTTTCGCTTGCGGCGCCGCGGTGTTTCCCCTAAATCCGCGCCTAACGAAACGGGGCGCGGGCGTAGCTCAGGGGTAGAGCATAACCTTGCCAAGGTTAGGGTCGTGAGTTCGAATCTCATCGCCCGCTCCAATTCGAAACCGGCGGCCCTCGGGCCGCCGTTTCGCGTTTCAGGGCCCGCGCGCCCGCCCTTGCCGCAAAGGGTCAGCCGCGCCCCAGCCAGGGCATGTTGGTCGCCATGATGGACAGGAACGGAATGTTCGCGCCGGGCGGCAGGCTGGCCATGTGCAGCACCGCGTCGGCCACGTCCTCGACCCGCATCATCGGCTCGGCGCGAATCGAGCCGTCGGCCTGCGGCACCCCCTTGCCGATCTGCGCCGCCAGTTCGGTTTCGGCGTTGCCGATGTCGATCTGCCCCGCCGCGATGGCATAGGGGCGGCCGTCCAGCGCCAGCGTCTTTGTCAGGCCGGTGATCGCGTGTTTGGTGCCGGTATAGGCCACCGACCCGGGCCGGGGCGCGTGGGCCGAAACCGAGCCGTTGTTGATGATCCGCCCGCCCATCGGTTCCTGCCGGCGCATCTGGCGAAAGGCGGCGCGGGCACACAGGAACATGCCGGTCAGGTTCACATCGACCATCGCCTGCCAGTCCGCCAGGCTGAGGTCGTCGATCAGCGACCCTTTCAGCATCTTGCCGGCGTTGTTGAACAGCGCATCCACCCGCCCGAAGCGCGCGACGGTGGCGGCAAAGGCCGCGTCCACCTGGGCCTCGTCGGTGACGTCGCAAGCCAGCGGCAGGGCGTTGGGGTGCCCGTCGGCCAGCGCCTGCAAGGGCGCCAGGCGGCGGGCCAGCAGGGTGACGGTCCAGCCCGCGTCCAGAAAGCGCCGGGCGGTGACCTTGCCGATGCCCGCGCTGGCGCCGGTGATGACGATGACCGGCACCGTTCAGAACGCCTTGAAGGTCATGGTGGTCAAGGTGCGCGAGATGTCGGGCACGTCGAACAGGTTCTGCGCCAGGTAGTGGCCGACATCTTCGCCTTCGGGGATGTAGACCTTGGCGATGAGGTCCCATTCGCCCGACGTCGAAAAGAGTTCCGACACGATCTCGCGGTCATAGATGGCGGTGGCGACCTCGTAGGTCTTGCCGGGGGTGCAGCGGAACTGGACAAAGACGCAATGCATGGACGGGTCTCCTGGTTTCGGGGCGCAGGTTAGGCAGCGGCGCGGCGCCACGCAAGATCAGCCGAGCCTGTAGCTGGCAAGCGCGTCATAGGCCGGGCCCTCGGGGCGCAACGTGGACCGGTAGAGCACCATCTCCTCGGCCAGCCACAGGTCCGAGGTCACGGGTTCGACCGCCTGCATGGCGCGCGCCAGGGTGTCGGGCTGGGCCTCTCCCGCGCGGAACCGGCCCAGTGTGACATGGGGCACGAATTTGCGCGCCGGGACCGCGATGCCCATCGCGCGGGCGGCGCGAACGGTCTTCATCTGGATCGCGTTCAGCCGCGCGTCGCCGGCGATGCGGACATGCAGCGCCTCGGGCGTGTCACCGCCAAAGGTGCCCAACCCGTCCAGGCGCAACAGCGGCGGATAGAGCGCCAGCGCCGCGATCGCGTGGTGCAGATCCTCGAGCACGGACTCCGGCTGACGATCCAGAAAGACCAGCGTGATGTGAAAACCCGCTGGGTCCAGCGGTCGCGGCAGGGGCAACCGATGCTGCACCGCCGTCAACCGATGCAGGATCGATTCGGGCACGGGCAGGGCAAGAAAGGCGCGGATCATACCCGAGGCCTAGCGGCCGGGTTGCGCCAGATCAAGGTTTCATGCGGAGAATCGTGAAGACTGGCCCCGGATTGATCGAACCGAGGAGGTCCGCGATGATGATGGAACGCTTCATGAAACTGTTCCGGCGCAGCCGTGACCTGCACGACATCCGCGCCATGAGCGACCGGGATCTCGCCGATCTGGGCGTCACCCGCGCCCAGGCCGAGGCCCTGACCGCCCTGCCCGACGACGTGCCGGGACGGGTCGCCGCGATGGGGCGGGTGTTCGGGCTGTCCGAGGACACGCTCACCCGGCAGCGTGACCTCTGGAACGAGATGCTGCACAGCTGCCACCACTGCCAGGATCTGGCGACCTGCGAACGCACGATGGTGAACCGCATCACCGGCGAGATCCCCGAGGTCGGCTTCTGCCCGAACGCTGGCGCCTTTGCGGCGCTGTCGGATCGCTACGCCTCGGCGTAAGGCGCGGCCTGTTGCCGGGGCGTGACGGGGTATCGGGCGGGGCGGTGGGCCGGTGGGCCTGTCTCAACCCTCGTCTTGAAGTTCGAGAGCGAACGGGGCCGGCGCGCCGCCCAGATCGTCGATCCTGAGCGGGCCAGAGGGTCGGCCCAGCCGGTTGCGAACCACCCACAGCAGCCGGTGCTCAGCGCGGGTGATCGCCACATAGGCCAGACGTTTCCACAGCGGGATGCCGGCCTCGGTGCGGCCGGCGCGGGCGGCGGCGTATAGGTCGGGGGCAAAGACCTGGACCTCGGGCCACTGGCTGCCCTGCGCCTTGTGGATCGTCACCGCCGCGCCGTGCAGGAACGCCGCCCCCATATGCGCCGCGTAGGGGATGAAGGGCTCTTCCTCGCCCTCTTTCTCGATCTTGATGATGGACGCGGCCGAGACCTGCGGCTCTTCGGCGCCAAAGACATGCAGGCGCGAGAATCCGGGACGCTTGCCCGGCCCCAGGTAGACGCATTGCGCGCCCTTGATGAGGCCCCGGGCCTCCAGGTCGATGCGGCGCTTGCGGTGCTTCAGCGGCAGTTCCAGCCCGTCGCAGATCAGGGGTTCGCCGGGCAGGAGCTCGGCCTCGGGGGCGGCGTGGGCGGCGCGAAAGGCGTGGATCAGCTTGATGCGCGTGGCGTTGCGCCAGACCAGCACCGGCGAACGCGCCATCAGGTCGCTTTCCACGCGCTGCGCCCAGACCACCCGGTCGTCACGCCGCGCGGCCTGTTCGATCATCCGTT
The DNA here is from genome assembly GCA_020425105.1 of Paracoccaceae bacterium. Taxonomy (GTDB): domain Bacteria; phylum Pseudomonadota; class Alphaproteobacteria; order Rhodobacterales; family Rhodobacteraceae; genus Meridianimarinicoccus. The sequence continues at coordinate 3,471 of JAGQRU010000125.1, read as the reverse complement.
CGAAGGCCTCGAATTCCAGCGCGGGGTCGGACAGGGCGTGCGCCAGATCGAGGATCGGGTTGTCCTGCGTCTGGCGGTGCACGCGGTGCAGCTCAAGTTTCTGGGCCGCGGGAAGGGTGTCGAAGACCATCTCGCCGGACTGCCCCACCGGGGCCAGCTGCGCGGGGTCCCCGAACAGCACCAGGGTCTGGAAGATTTCGGACAGGTCCTCCATCTGGCGGGCGTCGAGCATCGAGCTTTCGTCGATGAAGCCGATATCGAGCGGGTCTTCGCGCCGTTTCCAGCCCTTGATGAAATCGGACCCCCGCAGACCCGCCGCAGCCAGCGCGCCAGGGATCGATTTCACGGTGTCGTAGAACGCCTTGGCCCGGTCGAGGGCGGTATCGCCCAGGTCGGGCATATCGGGGCGCGGACCCGCGCCTTCCAGCCATTCGGCGATCTTTTCGTATTCGGGATCATAGACCGGCGTATAGAGCACCCGGTGAATGGTCGTTGCCGGCACGCCCCGGCTGCGCAATACGCTCGCGGCCTTGTTCGTCGGTGCCAGAATTGCCAGGCTGCGCCGTTCGCGGCGGCGGCGGGGTTCGAAATCGCCCGATACGATTTCAATGCCCGCACCGTCCAGTGACCGATAAAGCTGCGCCAGAAGCAGGGTCTTGCCCGATCCGGCCTTGCCCAGAATGGCCAAGGTCTGCGCCGGGCCCGTTCCCGGTGGGGTGAGTACCCCCTTGTCCAGATCCACCCCCGCGCTGGCCAGGGCTTCGCATACCCTGGCCCGCGCGGTGGCCTGGTCTTCGGACAGGGTCAGATCGGTCACGGCGTTCATGCGCCGACCCTATCGTGCCCGAATGGACGCGGCCAGTGGTTCAGGCGGTGTGCGCCAGTTCCGGACGCCGCACGCCCTGACGCGACAGGTGGAACCACATGCGCGATTGCGCGCGCGGAATGCCCGCTTTTTCGCAGAGCGCGTCGGCGCGGGCTTCGGAAAAGCTCCAGGTGCCGACGCTGATCGTGTCGCGACCCTCGCCCGTCGATCCGATCACCATCGGCGACCATCCAAGGCGGCGATAGATCCGCACCATCCGGGCATCGAAGACCCCGACCGAATGGGTCAGGCCAAAGCCAAGCCCCACCTCGGCCCCACCGAGCATCAACGCCGCCGAGACCTGGGGCGTCGCGTTGCGCGCCAGGCAGAACCGCGTGCATTCCCAGATTTTCGGATTGCTGATCCGGCCCCCGTCCAGAAGGTGCCGGAAATGATCTTCCAGCATGTTCGGCCCGGATGTCGGCAGGAACCGCATGGACCCGCCATGGCTCCCGTCCGGTTCTTCCCAGATGACGTAGAGCGGGTTGAACGCATCGTATTCATCGCGCTCTTCCCCGTCGGCCGTGATGGTCACTTCCCATCCCAGGCGTGTATGAAACTGGTCCGCGCGATCACGAAACATTGTGTCACGCAACTTCGGAAACTCGCTTAACTCACTTGCAAATAGATATTTCAGCATCTTGTTCCCCAGTCCGCTGTGTGTGCAGACCAAGGGTGAACAATTTACGGTTAACCGGAGTTAATCCCGCCGCGCGGCGCGTTAACCATAAATTTACACGACGATGAGCCCGTGCGAAATTGCCCGTGCGACCGCATGAGTCGTGTTCTGGGCGCCCAGCTTAAATCGGGCGGATTCGATATAAACTCTCAGCGTATGTTCTGAAATACTTAGGCTTTCCGCCGCTTGCGCGCGGGAGTAGCCCATCGCCAGAAGGCTCAGCGTATCGATTTCACGCGGAGACAGGCTGGCCGATTTTTGAACATCGGTCCCGTTGTCGATTTCCAGCGCTTTTTGATTGATGAAGTGGGCCACGAGAATCAGATCGCTTACATGACTGCGGCTGTAGTTTTCCCAGGTCTTGTCGCTGGCACGGCTGCAGGCCGTAAACAGCGCGAACTGTCCGTTAGGACCGCGGATCGGCACCGACAGCCCCTGATTTCCCACGCCGGCTTCGGCGGCTTCTGTCATGAAATGGCGGGCCCTAGGGCTCGACCAGTCAAGCTGCTTCCAGTCCACCGGATTAAACCGCTGGTAACAGCCCTGTACGACCGGATCGATCCGGGCGTAGTCTTGTTCAATATAGCGATCCACCCATTCTGGGTCGTAGGTGAGCGCCGCGTATTGTTCGCCCGCGCGGTTCACCGAGTGGTAAACCACATGATCGACATCATACAGGTCGCGGAGCTTCAGGACGACATCCTGAAGATCGCTATGGGACGTCGCCTGTTCCAGGCTGCTGATGAGCGTCTCGAGCTTTTCCTTCATATCCCTGTGCCTGCCAAGCGTCCCTGTTTCCGGCGCGCCGTATCTCGGCGGCTGCGATGATCATGGTGTCATCCAGCTGCTCGGCCAACTCCAAAAGTTGATTTTCTCTCGCAAACTTCCTCAGGTCTGCCAAAACATCGACTACCCATTCGGCATACATTGCGCAGCTCCCGAGGCCCTAAACAAATCCTTAATCCACCTTAGCACGAGGTGCGAATCGACACATACTCGCCTCTTTCAGCCCCCCAGAAATAGCGAGGTCGCCGTCTGCAAGTGCCTGAGAAGTCAGCGCCCGGCAGACGGAAACGAAAAACCGCCCCAGAATCAGGGGCGGTTTGTACGAAACGCTTCGGAAAAAGAGACTCAGTTGCCCGCGGCTTCAAGCGTATCTTCGAAGGTGCGCAGGCCCGTCACGGGTGCCTGAACCAGCACCGCCATGTTGCCCGGCTTGTGCTGGTTGCGCAGCATTTTCGTGTGCGCATCGGGGATTTCGTCCCACGGGAAGACTTCGGACATGCAAGGGTCGATGCGGCGTTCAACCATCAGCTTGTTTGCCGCCGCGGCCTGCTTGAGATGCGCGAAGTGGCTGCCCTGTACACGCTTTTGATGCATCCACAGATACCGGACGTCGAAGGTGCAGTTAAAACCAGACGTCCCGGCGCAGATCACAACCATGCCGCCCTTTTTCACAACGAAGGTCGAGACCGGGAAGGTCGCTTCGCCCGGATGTTCGAACACGATATCGACGTTGTTGCCTTTGCCGGTGATATCCCAGATCGCCTTGCCGAACTTGCGAACTTCTTTGAACCACGCACCGTATTCGGGCGTGTTCACCGTCGGCAACTGGCCCCAGCAGTTGAAATCCTTGCGGTTGATCACGCCCTTGGCGCCCAGGCCCAGAACGAAGTCCCGCTTGTCTTCATCCGAGATCACACCGATGGCGTTGGCGCCGGCAGCATTGATCAGCTGGATTGCGAAGGATCCCAGGCCGCCCGATGCGCCCCAGACCAGAACGTTCTGGCCCGGCTTCAATTCATGCGGGTGATGCCCGAACAGCATCCGATAGGCGGTCGCCAGGGTCAGCGTGTAGCAGGCGCTTTCTTCCCAGGTCAGGTGACGCGGCCGCGGCAGCAGCTGCTGCGCCTGCACGCGGGTGAAC
>JAGQRU010000124.1:42444-49422 GCA_020425105.1 Paracoccaceae bacterium | reverse complement strand
GGGCCGTGCCCGCCCGGGTCTGCCGGAACCGGTTTTCCACATGCCGGTAGGTCAGTCCCGCCAGACCCAGCGACAGAAGAATAGCCCCCGCCGCCAGCGCCCAGTGGCCCTCCAGCGCCGGAAGCGCGAAGGGCGCCAGCACCAGAAGCGGCCAGTGCCAGAGATAGAGCGCATAGGACACGTCGCCCAGCCGCCGCACGGGCCCCCAGCGGAACACCGCACCGGCGGGGGCGACCCCATGGGCGTCGCCCAGCACCAGCAGCAGCGCGGTGGCGACCACGACCGGAATGGCCGCCAGTCCCGGCACAGCGCTTTGCGGGCTCAGCATCCATCCCGACGACAGCAAAACCGCCCACCCGGCAAGAAGCACGGCGGCACGGGCCGCGGGGCGCCGCAGCCACCCGCGATCCGGCGCCCCGGACCGGACCGCCCAGGCGGCGATGCCGCCGGCGGCAAATTCCCAGGCCCGGGCGTGGGTGAAGAAATAGGCAGCCTGCCGGTCGGCCTGCATCGCCGTGACGGCGGCGGTAAAGGACAGGACCGCAAGCAGCGCCATCAGCCCGCCGACCGCCGCCGCCGGGCTTGGCGGTCGCGGCAGCCGCCGGACGCCCCAGAGCGTGATCATGATCAGCGCGGGCCAGACCAGATAGAACTGCTCTTCAACCGAAAGCGACCAATAGTGATTGACCGGGGAAATCACCCCGCTATCGGCGAAATAGTCCACGGATTGCGCCGCCAGCCACCAGTTGACGGCATAGACGGCCGCGGCCCCGATGCCCGACAGGGTGTCCGCTTTCCATGCCGCCGGCAGAAGCAGAAGGCTCGCCACCGCCGTGACGGCCAGCACCAGAACGGCGGCGGGCAGAAGGCGGCGCGCCCGGCGCAGATAAAAGCCCGCAAAGGTGAAACTGCCGGTTTCGATCTGTTTCAGAAGATGCGCCGTGATCAGAAAGCCCGAGATCACGAAGAACACGTCCACACCGATGAAGCCGCCGGGCAGACTGTGGGGAAAGGCGTGGTCGATCACGACCCAGGACACGGCGAAGGCGCGCAGGGCCTGGATCGAGGCGATAACCCCGTCTTTGCTGGATTGATGCGTCATGTCGGTCCTGGTCTGCGCGTCCATGCGGACAGAGGCCGGCGCAGGCCTGAACGGCGCGGCGCGGCGAAGGGGAACGGCAAAACGACCCGCCGTTCCAAAATCACTTCAACGGGGCAAGTCATTGTGCTCTGGTCTAAAACAGCTTTTGCAGCCTGAGACAAAGGAATGATGCCGGAGATCTCGATAATTCTGCCAATGCGCGATTGTGAGGATACAGTCGGCGCCGCGGTGATGTCCGCATTGGCGCGAAAAGGACCGGAGATCGAACTGATCGGCGTCAATGACGCGTCGATGGACAATTCGGTGGCCCGGTTCCGCGCGGCGGTTGCGGGCGACGATCGCGCAACGCTGCTGCATCAGCATCCGGCGCGCGGGCATTGCGCCGCAGTGGGCCGGGCGCTGTCGCAGGCGCGGGGGGCGCAGGTTCTGCTGCTGGATCCCCGGGCCCGGCTTGAACCGGGATGGCGGGACATCCTGCTTGCCGACCAGAAGCGTCATCAGGCGGATCTGGTGGCGGGCTGTCCGGTCTTCATCTGGGACGGGGCGCGGTATCCGCGCGCGCCGTTTCTGGATGCGGGCGCGCGCCTCAAGGCGCTCGCAGGGCCGCTCACCGGCGCGGATCTGGCGCTGCGCCTGTGGCCCCATGGTTTGCCGGTTCTGGCCGCGCGCGAGGTGATCGCTGCCGCCGTGGCGCAGTTCGGCGATGCGCCGGATCCGGGCGGGCATCTTCTGTTGCTTGGCATGCTGAACGCGGCGCAGCGGCCGATCTATGTGGAGCAGCCGGTCTGGACCCTGCCCGACGCGCCCGACCTGCCGGCGGCCCTTGATCTGCCCGTCCTCTCGGCGGCCACCGATGCGCTGGCGGTGCCAGATGACACGCGCGTGCGTTATCTTGCATGGACGGTCCTTCAGGCCTTGTCGGCGCTGGAGCCGGGATCGGCCGCGGAAAAGGCCGCGTTGGCGATTCACGACCCGTTGCTGCATGAGATCGCCGCGCGGATGCGGACCGCGTGCGGCACGTCAACGCCAGACGCCGCGGCGATTGCCGCCGTGCTGGCGCCGCTTCCCGACAGGCTGTCATTGGACCCTATTGTGACGCTCCTGACCTCCGCAGCGGTGCCTGCTGCCGGGGCCGCCGCCGAAACGGAAACGACGGCGCCGGCCCCGCAGCCGGGCCTGTTCGCCCGCATGTTCTTTGGCGGGAAGAAAAAGGAACCGCGCCGTGCCGGTTGACACTTCGCCGCGTGCCGATCACGCGATCTTCATCGACTGGACACTGAACCTGCGCAGCGGCGGGGCGTCCGGGTATCTGGCCAATCTGCGCGCCGGTCTGGATCTGTTGGAGACCCCACCACGGGTGGCTATCGAGATGCTCAGCCGTCGGGCCAGTTGGGCACCGGCGGCGCCTGCCGATCATTCCGTGCAGGCGCTTCATCATACGGTCCACTGGTATGAGCGCATCGAAAACCTGATGCTGTCCGGCGACTATGCCAGCCGGATCGCCGCGATGGCGCCTAAAAGCCTGCATGCGCACACGGCGACCGACATGGTCGGGGCGTTGCAGCATTATTCAGGCCAAGGCCCGCAGCGTCCGCTGCTGATCTATACCAGCCATTCGCCGGAAAGCTGGGGCAAGGAGGTGGCGGATCAATGGCGCGTGCGCCTGCCGGACCAGCGCGACGCCTGTGCACGGCTGGAACGCGCCCTGCGCGCCATCGAGGCCAAGGCGTTCCGGGGCAGCGATGTGTGGATCTTCCCCTGCGCCGAAGCGCTCGACGCGTATTTAGAGACGGTGCCGGAATTCCACGTCTGGATGCAGGATCGCGACATCCGGTTCATGCCCACGGGCACCTTGCCGCTTCAGACCACATTGGACCCGGACGCGGCAAAATCCGCCTTCGGGCTGACCGGCGCGACGGTGGTCAGCTTCATCGGCCGTCATGTGCCGGTGAAGGGCTATGACCTGTTTCGCGACGCGATGATGCGGCTTTTGCATCGCCATCCGGGTCTGGTAGTGCTGGTGGCGGGCGCGGCGGATGGGATCGCGCCGCCCGATCACCCGCGCTGGATCGAACTGGGCTGGTTCGACCGGCCCGGCGATGTGCTGATGGCGTCGGATCTGTTCGTCCTGCCGAACCGGCGCACCTATTACGATTTGGTGCTGCTGGAAGCGCTGTCGGTCGGCGTTCCGGTGCTGGCCACCGATACCGGTGGCAATCGCGCGGTGCATGCGCTGGATCCGGCATCGCTGATGCTGGCCGCACCGGATGCGGAGGCCTTGGAAATCCGGATTGAAGAGGCGATCACCAACCCTGATCGGCGCGGCGGGCTGAGCCGTGCGGCGACGGCGGCCTATGCGCGCCACCATTCGGCCGAAGTCTTTGCGCAGCGCTATATTGACCTGATCGCGCAGATTCAGTCCGATCATTGCCCGCCCTGACGGACTCGGCGGGATGCGCGGGCGGCGCCGAATTGGGCGGTCCGCGATGCTTACGCAGGGTCGCAGGCCCGCTATGCAACGCTGCGCCTTAACTTTCCGCCGGCGCGTGCCTAAGCTCGGATGTAGTGACTACAGGAACGTCCCATGTCGTGCGCTTCTCCCATTGAACAGGGCCGGACCCCGGCGGGCTCAGAAGGGGTTTGTGCATGGATCTAGACCGCTCGGCCCGGATTGTTGCGCTGCGCGGGCCGGTGATCGATTTCGCCACCGACGCCAAGCTGCCAACGATCCATGACGCGGTGATCGTCGATCCCGACGGCGCGGCGGTCGTCTGTGAGGTTCAGGCGCATCTGGACGACCGGCGGTTCCGTGCGATTGCGTTGCAGCCGACCCAGGGTCTGTCGCGGCTGATGCGGGCCGAGCTGACCGGCGCGCCCATTTCGGTTCCGGTGGGGCCTGCGGTGCTGGGCCGCTTGCTGGATGTGCTGGGGCGGACCGGTGATGGCGGCGCGGCGCTGCCGCCCGACACACCGCGCCGTGCGATCCACCAACCGGCGCCGCCCCTGTCGGGGCACCGCGCGGAGGTGTCTCTGTTCACCACCGGGATCAAGGTGCTGGATCTGATGGCACCGCTGGCGCAGGGCGGCAAGGCGGCGATGTTCGGGGGCGCGGGCGTCGGCAAGACGGTGCTGGTGACGGAACTGATCCACGCCATGGTCAGCGGCTATGACGGCGTTTCGGTCTTTGCCGGTGTGGGCGAGCGGTCGCGCGAGGGTCATGAGATGCTGCATGACATGCGCGATTACGGCGTGCTCGACCGCACGGTTCTGGTCTATGGCCAGATGAACGAACCGCCCGGCGCGCGCTGGCGCGTGCCGCTGACCGCGCTCAGCATGGCCGAACATGTGCGCGACACCGAAGGCCGCAACGTGCTCTTGCTGATGGACAACGTGTTTCGCTTCGTGCAGGCCGGGGCGGAGGTGTCGGGGCTTCTGGGGCGCATGCCGTCGCGCGTGGGGTATCAGCCGACCCTGGCGAGCGAGGTCGCCGATCTGCAGGAGCGTATCACGTCGTCGGGCCGCGCCGCGGTCACGGCGATCGAAGCGGTTTATGTGCCTGCCGACGATTTCACCGACCCGGCCGTGGCGGCGATCAGCACCCATATGGACAGCACCGTTGTGCTGTCGCGCGATCTGGCGGCGCAGGGGATCTATCCGGCCATCGACCCGTTGCGGACCAATTCGGCGCTGCTGGACGCGTCCATCGTCGGCGCCGACCACGCCCGCACCGCGTCAGCAGTGCGCGAACTGATCGAACATTACGAAGAACTGCGCGACGTGATCGCGTTGCTGGGGGTCGAGGAACTGGGCCGCGAAGAACAGCTTCTGGTGGGCCGCGCCCGGCGCCTGCAGCGGTTCCTGACCCAGCCGTTTTTCGTTGCCGCCGCCTTTACCGGCATGGACGGGCGCAGCGTGTCCGTGGCCGATACGGTCGCGGGCTGCGACGCGATCATCGCCGGGGAATGCGACGATTGGGACGAAAGCTCGCTCTACATGATCGGCACGCTGGAGGAGGCGCGCGCGCGAGAAGACGCAAGGCGGGGGGCGGCGGCATGACCGGGGCGCTGAAGCTGACCGTGACCACCCCGCTGCAGATCGTCTTGCGCGATGACGCGGTGACTTCGGTGCGCGCCGAAGATGCCAGCGGCGATTTCGGCGTCCGGCCGGGACACGCGGATTTTCTGACCGTGATCGACGCGGGCGTGCTGCGCTGGCGGGGCTCGGACGGGCCGTGGCGGTATTGCGCGCTGCGTGGCGGGATTTTCGCGGTGACCGGCGGCGGATCTGTGGATATCGCATGCCGCGAGGCGTTTCTGGGCGACGATCTGGCCCAGATTGAGGGGCGCGTGGCGGCGGCACGCGCGGAACGGGTCGATGCCGCGCGGCGGGCCCGGCTGCATGACACGCGGCTGCATGCGCGGGCGATCCGGCATCTGATGCGCCAGCTTGCGCAGGGGGGCGATACGCTCGGCCTGGCGCCGGAGGCGGAGCCATGACCGAAGACCGGACCCGTCAGGCCGCGCGCCGCGCCGAACGCCGGGCACGGGCCGGGCACGACGATCCCGAACCGTCGCTGGCGCGCCGTTTTGGGCAGATCGGCGTGTTGGGCTGGATGATTGTTGGCCCGATCCTTGTGGGGCTGGCGGTCGGGCACCGGTTAGACCGGTGGCTGGGGACCGGCGTGATGCTGACGGCGGCGCTGCTGATGCTCGGCGCGGTTCTGGGGCTATGGCTGGCGGTCCGGTGGATGCACGATCAATGACGCTCGATCCCCAGACCGTGTTGCTGATGCTTCTGGCCGCCCCCGTTGGCGGGCTCGCGGGTTGGTTGCATTTTGCGACGCTGGCCCGGGTGGCGGATCTTTTCGTCGCGGGCCGGCTGTCTGCGGTTGGGCTGCAGCTTGCGCGGCTGGCAGTGCTGGGAGCGTTCCTGTGGCTGTGTTCGCGGGGCGGCGCGGCGGTGCTGATCGCGGGTGCGGCGGGCGTTTTGGCCGGGCGCGCCATCGTGATGCGAAAGGGGGGCGGATGGAAGCGCCCCTGATCGCGGCTCCGGCCTTTGCCATTGGGCCCGTGACCGTCACCTGGCCGGTGGTGGCGACCTGGGGCGTGATGGCCGCGCTGACCATCGCGTCGCTTGCCGCGACCCGGCGTCTGGCGGTGCGCGCCGGACCGGTGCAGGCGGTGCTGGAGCTGATCGTCACAACGCTCGACAGCGAAATTCGCGCCACCATTCCCGGCGATCCGGGGCGGTTCCGCGCCCTGATCGGAACCCTTCTTCTGTTTGTGCTGGCGGCGAACTGGTCGTCGCTGATCCCGGGGGTCGAACCCCCGACGGCGCATCTGGAAACCGACGCCGCGCTGGCCGCGATCGTCTTTGCCGCCGGTCTGGGCTGGGGCATCCGCGCCCAGGGCCTGGGCGGCTGGCTGGCCAGTTTTGCCCGGCCAAGCTGGGTGATGATCCCGCTCAACATCATCGAACAGATCACCCGGCATTTTTCCCTGATGGTCCGCCTTTTCGGCAATGTCATGAGCGGCGTCTTCGTCGTTGGCATCGTGCTGAGCCTCGCGGGCCTACTGGTGCCGATCCCGCTGATGGCGCTCGACATGCTGACCGGCGCGGTACAGGCCTATATCTTCGCCACCCTGGCGCTGGTCTTCATCGGGTCCAGCGTCAGCGGCCATGACGACCCGCACGAGTCTTCCCACACGACCCTGCCTGCATCGGAGCCTCCGCATGACTGATCTCATCCAAATCGTCAGCATCTTTTCGGCCGCTTTGGCCGTCGGACTGGGCGCCATCGGTCCGGCGCTGGCCGAAGGGCGTGCCGTCGCCGCCGCGCTGGAGGCCATCGCCCGGCAACCGGAATCCGCCGGAAC
>JAGQRU010000124.1:18159-42404 GCA_020425105.1 Paracoccaceae bacterium | reverse complement strand
CGATCTACTGCCTCGTCATCGCGCTGCTGCTGCTGTTCGCCAATCCTTTCGTGCAATGACCTTCGACTGGACCACCTTCGCGCTGCAGTTGATCAATGTGGTGATCCTGCTGGCGATCCTGCGGCATTTTCTGTTTCGCCCCGTGGCCGGGATCATCGCCAAACGGCAGACCGAAACCGATGCCGCGTTGAAACGGGCGCAGGCGGCCAGCGACGCGGCGAAGGCGGCCGAAGCCAAGGCCCGGGACGAAGCCGAAGCGACGATCCGCGCCCGCCATGCGGAAATGGCCAAGGTGCAGGCCGAAGCCGATGCCGCCCGTTCGGCCCTGCTGGAAAAGGCGCGGGCCGATGCCGCGCAGATCGTTGCCGAAGGGCAGGCCGCGCGCGACAGGCAAGCCGGCATTGCCGAGGCGCGGACGCTGGAGCGTGCCCGGGATCTGGCGGGCACCATCGCCGGGCGGGCGCTTGCCGCCCAGCCGGCGGATCCGTCCGGCTATGCGCCGCGGCTTGCCGACGCTCTGGCGGCCTTGCCTGCGGAAGAACGCGATGCCCTGCTGGCCGGAGGCAACCTGCGGCTCGTGTCCGCCGCGCCGCTGACGCCCGAGGCGCTGTCTGCCGCGCTTTCCGCGCTGGCGCCGTTTGGTGTCACGCCCGGCACCGATACCGACCCCGACCTGATTGCCGGGCTGGACCTGCGGTCCGACAGCGGCGTGTTGCGCAACTCTCTGCGCCACGATCTCGATCTCATCACAAAGGCGCTGCGCGATGACCGGACCGCTGCCTGATCCCGCGCTCGACGCGCTGAAAACCCGTGTGGCGGGGGCGGTGCTGGGCCCGGCCATCGAAGAGCGTGGCGTCGTGACGGCACTTGCGGATGGGCTGGCGGTCATCACCGGACTGCCGGGGGCCGGGCTGAACGAGGTGCTGACCTTCGCCACCGGTGCGCGCGGTTTCGTTTTGACGCTGGAAGACGACAGCCTGCACGCGGCGTTTCTGGACCCGATGGATGGCGTGGCGGCGGGCGATGCCGTGACGCGCACCGGCGATGTGGTGTCCGTCCCGGTGGGCGAGGCCCTGCTGGGCCGGGTGGTGGATCCGCTGGGCCGCCCGCTGGACGACGCGCCGCCGCCCGACGCTACCGGGTTTCTGCCCGCCGAACGCCCGGCGCCGACCATCATCGAACGGGATTTCGTCAGCGAGCCGATTGAAACCGGGCTGCTGATCGTCGACGCGCTGTTCGCGGTCGGGCGCGGCCAGCGCGAACTGATCATCGGGGAACGGCAGACCGGCAAGACCTCCATCGCCGTCGATGCGATGCTGAACCAGGCGGACAGCGATCTGATCTGCATCTATGTCGCCATCGGGCAACGCATGTCCGCCGTGCGCCGGGTGATCGAAGCGGTGCGCGGCGGTGGCGTGCTTGGCAGGACGATCTTCGTGGTGGCCGAACCGACCGCCGAACCGGGGCTGCGCTGGCTGGCGCCCTTTTCCGCCACCAGCATCGCGGAGTGGTTCCGCGACCGGGGGCAGCATGTGCTTATCGTCTATGACGACCTGACCAAGCATGCGGCGACCCACCGGGAACTGGCGCTTCTGTCGCGGCAACCCCCGGGGCGCGAGGCCTATCCCGGCGACATCTTCTATCTGCACGCCCGGCTTCTAGAACGGTCGGCGAAATTGTCGTCTGCGCGCGGCGGCGGATCGCTGAGTGCCCTGCCCATCGCCGAGATCGAGGCCGGAAACCTGTCGGCGTTCATCCCCACCAACCTGATTTCCATCGCCGATGGCCAGCTTGTGACCTCGGCCGCGCTCTTTGCGGCGAACCAGCGCCCGGCGGTCGATATCGGTCTGTCGGTCAGCCGGGTGGGCGGCAAGGCGCAATGGGGCGCGATGAAGGCGGTCGCCGGGCGGCTGCGGCTCGATTACACCCAATATCTTGAGATGAAGATGTTTTCGCGCTTCGGCGGGTTCGGGGACGCGGCGATGAAGCGGCGGATGGCGCGGGGCGAACGCATTGCCGCGCTGCTGGCGCAGGACCGGTTCGCGCCACTGCCGACGCTGGTACAGATCGCGTTGCTGGCCGGGTTGAATGCGGGGCTGCTGGACGATGTGGATCCGGCGCGGATCGCCGCGCTGAAAACCGCGCTTCCGCCTATTCTGGCCGCCGATACGCGGCTTGACGGGTTGCGCGCGGATCTGACCCGGCTGGACGATCCGGCGCGGGATCTGTTGCTGGATGCGGTCCGCACGGGGCTCGCGCGCGTATGACTGAACGCCCCGAGGATATTCAGCGCCGCCTGCACGGGCTGGACGACATCGGGCAGGTTGTCGGGGCGTTGCGGGCGATCGCGTCGGGCCATGCGGCCACGTCTCGGGACGCGCTGGATGCCATTGCGGCCCATGCCCGGACGGTGGAGGCGGCGCTGGACCGGCTCGCCTTCGGGGCGCTGGCGCCAGATGACGGGCCGGGGCTGTTGCTGGTTGTCGGCGCGGCGCAGGGGTTTTCCGGGGCCTATCCGATGCATCTGGCCGAAGCCGCGCGCGGGGCTCTGACCCCGGGCACCGGGATCCTGGTGGTCGGCGAACGGACCTTGTCGATGATGGGCATGCCGGGCGAGACCATGGCCTGGTCGGCGGATCTGCCGGCGCATCCGGCCGAGGTTCCGGCATTGGCCAGCGATATCACCGATCAGCTGATCGGCCTGTCGGCGCGCTTTCCCGGGCCGATCCGTCTGGTGGGGGGGCGGGACCTGCCCGGCCAGCCGGTGGGAACGCGCAGGCTTTGGCCCCCCGAAGCCGCGCCGCGCGAGGTGCAGGCGCATCGCGATCCGCCGCTGATGACTCTGCCCGCCGACGTGTTGCTGGCCGCGGTTCTTCAGGAGGCGCTGTTCGCTGCGGTCGCGCTGGCGTTGATGGAAGGCCTGCGGGCCGAAAATCAGGCACGGGTGGAGGCGATGACGCGGGCGCAGGGCAACCTGCGGCGCAAACGTCTGGAAGTCGAGCAGGACTATAAGCGGGCGCGGCAGGAACAGATGACCAGCGAAATGCTGGAATTGACCCTTGGGAGCGACGCCGGCTGACAGTGCCGCCGATGGGGCTGCTGGGCCCGTTCAGGGCCTGTCCCGGCCTTCCGCGTCGCGCAGCCGGGTCACGATCAGATCGCACAGATCCGGCGCTTCGGCGGCCAAGGCGGCATCCAGATGCCGGATGCGGCGGCGCAGGCTGCTGACTTCGTCGATCAGATTCAGGATCAGCGGCACGGCGTCGTCATTGACGGCCAGATCCTCGGTCAGTTCGACAATCAGCCGCAGCCGCGCCAGATCCGTGTCGTCGAAGACCGGGCCGGTTTCCGCATGGCGCGGACGCACCCAGGCGCGGGTGACACAGACGGTCAGCCGTTCGGCGCTCAGCCGGTCGACATGTTGCAGGATCTCGGTTTGGGTCAGTATCATCGCGCTCCCTCCCATCCCGCCCGCGGGTCATAGACATGCGCGGCCCGCCACGTGCGCACCGCGTCGGCCAGGCTGGGGTCTTCGGCCTCTGGCAACACAATCCGCAAGGTGACGCGAAGATCGCCCGCCGTGCCGGTCCGGCGTGCGACGCCTTTGCCCCGCAACCGCATCACCCGGCCCGAGCTTGAATTGGGCGGCACCTTCAGCTTCACCCGCCCGCCGGGCACGGGTATTTCGACCGATGCGCCCAGAACGGCTTCGTCGATGGATATCGGCAACTCCATCGTGACGTCGTCGCCGTCGCGGGTGAAGACCGGATCGGGCCGGACGGACACGCGCACCAAGGCGTCGCCGGGCGGTCCGCCATTCGCGCCGGGGCCGCCCTTGCCGGACAGGCGCAGGGTCTGGCCGTCCTCGATGCCCGGCGGGATCTTGATCTCCAGCGTTCCGCTTTCGGGCAGGGTCACGGTTTTGCCGGCGCCGGTCAGCGCGTCGAGAAAGCTGACCTCAAGATGAAAATGCAGATCCCGCCCGCGCAGGGGAACCCGGTCGAACCCCGCGCCGCCAAAGCCGCCGCTGCCGGGGCCTCCGGGGCCGCTCCGGTCGCGGAAGGCGCGCGCGAAGATGTCGCCCAGATCGTCGAAATCGCCGCTGAATTCGTACCGCTGCGACGGATCGGCTTCGGCGTGGCTCCGGTAGTATTGGCGCTGCGGACGTTCCTGCCCGGATGCGTCGATCTCTCCGGCGTCGAACCGGCGGCGGCGTTCGGCATCGCGCAGCAGGTCATAAGCCGCGGAAACCGCCTTGAACCGTTCCGATTTCGCGGTGTCGCCGCCGGTCAGGTCGGGATGCAGTTCGCGCGCCAGCTTGCGATAAGCTTTCTTGATCTCGTCATCGGTCGCGGTCTTGGCGACGCCAAGCACGCCATACGGATCGTTCTGGTCGGTTTGTGCCATTCGGATGTCCCTCGGAACTCTGCCACGGCGCGGGCGGGCGTCCTAGGTTGCCCGCATCGGGGCCAGGGCCCGCGCCCATCCCGCCAGCGCGGCCAGCGTCGCATCGGCGCTGCGGATATGCGGCTCCGCCGGGGTAAACACGCCGTCCTTCACATGGCTGGCGATGTTCTGGATCACCACCTGGTCGGGGATCGGCATGACATTCAGGGTCGTCAGCATCAGCTTGGCCGTCTGGGTCGACCGGATCCCGCCGGACAGCCCGCCATAGCTGACAAAGGCCGCAGGCTTGTGCGCCCATTCGTGAAACAGATAGTCGACCGCGTTCACGAAGGCCGGTGGCGCGGTGTAGTTGTATTCCGGCAGCACGAAGACGAAGGCGTCGCTTTCCGCCACGATGCCGCTCCAGCGTTTCGTGTGGTCGTGGACATAGTTGCGCTGCGCGGGGTGGTTCGCTTCGTCCATCAGCGGCAGGTTCAGATCGGCCAGATCGGTGAACGCGACGTCGAACCCGGCGGGGTTTTCCCGGGCATGGTCATGAAACCAGTCCGCGACCGGTTTGCCGTTGCGGCCGGGCCGGGTGCTGGTGAGGATGATGTTGAGCTTCATCTGTACCGTCCTGTGAAAGCGCCAAAATCGGCAACGGGTCCGCGCCGATGCGGGAGCCGTGCCATATCTGCTTCACCAGAGTTGGTGGCAGACCGGGCCAATGACAAGATGGTTTTGGTGCCGCGCGCCGTGCGGCGACGCGACAGCGGGGCCCGGCGGTTGCGGGCCCCGCGTCTTTTTCGGGACGTCAGCGCGCGGAGGTCGCGCGCAGTTTCTGGGCGCCGGGAAGCTCGATATTGATTTCAAGGCTGGACAGCTCATCCCCGCGTTCCAGCTTGATATCGACCATGTCGGCGTCCACCTGCATGTGGCGTTTGACGACTTCCAGAATTTCGCGCTGCAGCGTCGGCAGAAAGTCGGGACTGCTGCCGTCGCTGCGTTCATGGGCCAGCAGGATCTGCAGCCGCTCCTTCGCGGTCTGGGCGGATTTGAGCTTGCGCGCTCTGAGCGGGAAACTGAACATGTTCATGCCGATTTCCGCAGCAGCCTTTGCAGGAAGCCCGCTTTCTGTTCCGTGTCGATGCGCACGGCGATCTGTTCCCCATCGAGCCGCGCCACGGCGGCTTCATAGGCTTTTCCGGCGACGGATTTGTCGTCCAGAACCACCGGCATGCCGACGTTTGATGCCCGCAGGACCGTGGGGCTTTCAGGAATGATGCCCAGAAGCGGAATGGCCAGAATTTCCAGCACGTCGTCCACGTTCAGCATTTCGCCCTTGGCCACCCGCGCCGGGTCGTAGCGGGTCAGCAGAAGATGGGCCTTCAGCGGCTCGCGGCCATCGCTTTCGGCGCGCAGGGTCTTGCTGTTCAGAAGCCCCAGCACCCGGTCGCTGTCGCGGACCGACGACACTTCGGGATTGGTGACCACGATCGCTTCGTCGGCATAATACATCGCCAGATGCGCGCCGCGTTCGATCCCGGCCGGGCTGTCGCAGATGATATAGTCGAATTCCTCGCGCAATTCGTCCAGAACCTGGCCCACGCCCTCCTGGGTCAGCGCGTCCTTGTCGCGGGTCTGCGACGTCGGCAGGACATACAGGTTTTCCAGCCGCTTGTCCTTGATCAGCGCCTGTTTCAGCTTGGCGTCGCCCTGGATGACATTGATGAAGTCGAACACCACACGCCGTTCGCAGCCCATGATCATGTCCAGATTGCGCAGCCCGACATCGAAGTCGATGACGACGGTCTTGTATCCGCGCTGCGCAAGTGCGGCGCCGATGGCGGCAGAGGTGGTCGTCTTGCCGACGCCCCCCTTGCCCGAGGTGATTACGATGACTTTCGACACGGAACGCTCCTTTATCGGAATGCGGGTCAGAGAAGTGCCTCCAGGCACAGCTTGTCGTTGGCGAGATAGGCCTGCGCGCGGGCGCGGCGCAGGGCGGGGTCCATCTCTTCGCTGGTCAGGTACAGGCCGGCGACGGCCAGCAATTCGGCATCGAGGCTCTGGCAGAAGATGCGCGCGGATTCGTTCCCGTTCGCCCCGGCAAGAGCCCGGCCGCGCAATTGGCCATAGACGTGAATATTTCCCGCCGCGACCAGTTCGGCGCCCGAACTGACCGAGGCCACGACCACCAGATCGCCGCGATCGGCATAGACCTTCTGTCCCGACCGTACGGGTTCGGAGACGATCAGCGTCGCGGGCGCCGTCGGGCGCAGGGGGGCGGCCTGTTTCGGGGCCGGACGTTCCTTGCGTTCGACCCGGTCCAGCGGCGCATCGCGCCCGCCCGACAGCGACAAAAGCCCCAGCTGAACGGCCAGCGCCGTTTGCGCGGAGGTGCCGTTTTGCACGCCGAACACCGCCAGATTGCGCCGGCGAAGGCCTTCGATCAGCGCGACAAAGGCATCGCGATCCGCCAGATCCTGGCACTGTGCCAGATCGAGCACGAAGGGCGCGCTGTCGAAAAAATGCGGCATGCGCCGCAACTCGGCGTCCAGCGCGTCATAAAAGTCCTGATCCGGGCCCGCGGACAGGCGCAGGGCCACCGCGGTAAACAATCGGCCGCGGATCTGGAATGGCTTGATGGCGGCGACCGCCTCGACGGCCGCTTCTTCGGTTCTGACTGGTTGCACGCTCTACTCGATGCCTGGTTTGGCGTCCGGGGCTCTTGATGGCTGTGACGCGGTTGGTCTTTTTTAGCTCATTTGTCGGGGGTGATCCATGTGGAAAGCGGCCCGGACCACGGTCCTGGGCAATCTATTGCCGCGAACGGCGCCGTTGGCCAGTGCGGCGTGCTCAACAGCCGGGCGTCTTGGCAATCCGGGGGTGTTGGATTGCCGCATACCCGCCTGATCGCGTGGCAGGCGGTCACAGGATCGACTGTGCGATGTGCCGGGCGATGGGCAGCGCGCTGGTGGCCGCGGGCGACGGCGCGTTAAGCACCGCGGTCACGCCGCCATGGGTCTTGATCAGGAAATCGTCGACCAGCGTGCCGTCCGGCGCCACCGCCTGCGCGCGATTGGCCGACCGATAGGTGCGCAGATCGTCAAGCCGGATTTGCGCGCAGTATTTGCGGACCAGCGCCAGATACCGGCGCCGGAACAGCGACCCGCGCAGTTCGTTCAGACTGGCGCCGGGATGCCTGGCCAGCAGCCGCCACAACCCCGGATAAAGCAGGGCATCGGCGGCATCGGCGGGCGCGACGCTGAAGCGCCCGTATTTTTCCCGCGTGAGCGACAGGACCGCATTCGGGCCGACGGTGATTGTGCCGTCGATCATCGGCGTCAGGTGGACACCCAGAAACGGCAGGGCCGGGTCGGGCACCGGATAGATCATGCGTGTCACCACCTGCGACAGCGCCTTCGGGAGGACGAAATATTCGCCCCGAAAAGGCAGGATGCGAATGCCCGGATCCAGACCCAGCAGGCGCGCCACCCGGTCCGATGCCAGCCCGCAGCAAGCAATGATCCGACCGGCCTCTATCGCCCGCCCGCCGATGGTCGCGCAATAGGCCCCGCCCTGGGCATCGAGCCGGGTGAGCGGCGCGTTGAACCGGATCTCGCCGCCACGGTCCTGCACCTCGGCCAGCAGCGCGGTGGTGACGCCGGTGAAATCGACAATCGCGGTGGCCGGAATGTGCAGCGCCTCCAGCCCGGTGATCGCAGGCTCCAGGCGGTGCAGGTCGCGCTGACCGATCCGCTGGCAGGCGACCCCGTTTCCGGCGGCGCGAGTCTCCAGACCGTCCAGGCGTTGGACCTCTGCCGCGTCCGTGGCGACAATCAGCTTGCCGCGGGGGTCGAAGGCAACGCCCTGCGCGCGGCAATAGGCGCGGGTTTCCTCCAGCCCGTCGCGGCAGAAGCGCGCTTTCAGGCTGCCCGGGGTGTAATAGACGCCCGAATGCACCACCCCGGAATTGCGGCCCGTCTGGTGAAAGGCTGGCCGGACTTCCTTTTCGGCCACCAGAATGCGGGCGCCGGGTTTGCGGCGCGCGATTTCGGCGGCAAGGGCGGCGCCAATGATCCCCGCGCCGATGATCAGATAGTCGACGACCGCGTCGGCCATGTCGCGTCCTTCCCTGCTGGCCGTGGCTGTGCGCCCGTTTTTTCAGATGCTGCACGGCGCCACAATGTGGCCAGCGGTCATCAAAGCCGTTGATTTGGTCGTTCGAATGAACAAGAATGGGGTAACTTTTTCTAAGGCCCGAAAATGCCCTCCGCCGACACCGAAAAACCCGCGCGCGATCCGGTTAACGACCGTCTGCTGCAGACGGCGATGGAACAGTTCGGTCAGAAGGGGCTCGACGGGGCCAGCACACGCGACATCGCGCGGCAGGCGGGGACGGTGATGTCGTCGATCACCTATCATTTCGGCGGCAAGAGCGGGCTTTATCTGGCGGTGGCCGAATATGCGGCGACGCAGGTTCTAGACCGGTTCGGGGGCGCGTTCGATCAGGGGGCGCCCGACGATCTGAGCCCGGACGATGCGGTGGCGGCGGTTTGCGCCGCCGCGCATCGGGTGCTGGGCTTCATGCTGCATCCCGACGGGGCGCCGCTGGCCCGTTTCATCGTGCGCGAGCAGATGGCGGCCACCGAGGCTTTCGATGTGATCCGCGCCGTGCTGATCGGTCCGGTCTCGGCGCATCTTGGGGCGCTGGTGGCGCAGGCCGGGCAGGGGCGGTGGAGCGATGAGGAGGTCCAGTTGAAAACCCTGACGATCTTTGGTCAGCTGCTGGTGTTCCGCGTCGCCCATGCGACGGTTCTGGCCGTCACCGGTTGGGACGACATCACCCCCGACCGCGCCGCCCGGATCGAACGGGTGGTGGACGCAAATATCCGGGCCATTCTAGAACAAGGGGCGGCATCATGAAGCTGCGTGTCGTGATGGGGGCAGGGGCGCTGGCGGGCGCGATTGCCGTGGGCGCCGTGCTGTGGACAGGGGGGCTTCTGCGCGACCCGGATCCGGCGCCGCTGCGGCTTTACGGCAATGTGGATATTCGCACGGTGGATCTTGGGTTTCGGGTCGGCGGGCGCATCGCCGACCTGCCGGCGGATGAAGGTGACCGGGTGACAGCGGGTCAGGTTCTGGCGCGGCTGGATCCGGTGCCGCTCGATCAGGCGCTGGCGGCGGCGCGGGCCCAGGTCGCGGCGGCGCAGGCCGCACGCGACAAGGCGGTCGCCGGGAACCGCCCGCAGGAAATCGACCAGGTCAGGGCGCTGGTTGCACAGCGTCAGGCATCGCTGACCCAGACCGAACTGGCCTATCAGCGGGCCAGCCGTCTGGTTGCTTCAAGCACGATCAGCCGGTCGGATCTCGATATCGCCGAAGCCAATTACCGCGAGGCGCAGGCGCAGCTGACCTCGGCGGAACAGGCGCTGTCGCTGATGCAGGCGGGCAGCCGGGCCGAAGATATCGCCGCCGCCGCCGCCGCGCTGGCTGCCGCCGAAGCCGCCCAGGCGCAGGCCGAAACCGCGCGGGCCGACGCGACGCTGACCGCTGCGGTGGAGGGCACGGTGATGACGCGGGCGCGCGAGGTTGGTGCCATCGTGGCGCCGGGGGCGACGGTCTTCACCGTGGCCATCGACCGGCCGGTGCGGGTGCGGGCCTATGTGTCCGAACCCGATCTGGGCAAGGTGGTGCCGGGGCATGCGGTCGAGGTGACCACCGACAGCAGCGACAAGATCTATCACGGGACGGTCGGATTTATCTCTCCGACCGCGGAATTCACGCCGAAATCGGTGCAGACGCCCAGCCTGCGCACCGATCTGGTGTTCCGGCTGCGGATCACCGTCAGCGACCCGGACTCGGCGCTGCGTCAGGGCCAGCCGGTGACCGTGACGGTTCCCGGCCCATGACCGCCGCGCCCGCGTTCACGGCGGAACTGCACGGGGTTTCCCGCCGGTTCGGAGCCGCGACGGCGCTCGACGATATCTCCATCGTCATCCGGCCCGGTGTCATGTCGGGGCTGGTCGGACCGGACGGGGCGGGCAAGACCACGCTGATCCGGCTGCTTGCGGGGCTTCTGGACCCGACGGCGGGCAGGGTCACGGTCTTCGGCCAGCCCGCCACCCGCGCCGATCGTGCCCGGGTCGGATACATGCCGCAGCGCTTCGGGCTTTACGAGGACCTGAGTGTCATCGAAAATCTGAGGCTTTACGCCAATCTGCGCGGCGTTGTTGCGCGGGATCAGGCCCGGCGGTTCGATGACCTGCTGCGGCTGACCGACCTGACCGGGTTCCAACAGCGGCTGGCGGGGCGTTTGTCCGGCGGCATGAAGCAGAAGCTGGGGCTGGCCTGCGCGCTGGTGCAGACCCCCGATCTGCTGTTGCTGGACGAACCGGGTGTCGGTGTCGATCCGGTGTCGCGGCGTGAATTGTGGCGCATGGTGCAGAACCTCACCGGCGCCGGAATCGCCGTGCTGTGGTCGACGGCATATCTGGACGAGGCGGAAAAATGCGATGAGGTTTTTCTGCTGAGCGAGGGGCGTCTGCTGCATGCGGGACCGCCCGGCGATTTGACCGCCGATGTCGCCGGGCGTGTCTTCGGCCTGCGGTCGCCGGGACAGGGGCGGCGGCGGCTTCTGGCGCAGCTTATGGACCGCGACGACATCCGCGATGCCACCATTCAGGGCGGGTCGCTGCGATTGCTGATGCAGCCCGGAGCCGCGCCGCCCGAGGCGGCCATCCCCGCGCGCCCGCGCTTCGAAGACGCGTTCGTCGACCGGCTGGGCGGCGGACCCGGCGGCACCAGCGCGCTGGCCGAAACCTATCCCCTGATCCCCGAAACCGGCGCGCCGGTGATCGAGGCGCAAGGTCTCAGCAAGCGCTTCGGCGCATTCATTGCCGCCGACAATATCCGTTTCGACGTGCCGCGGGGCGAGATCTTCGGGCTTCTGGGGCCCAATGGCGCGGGAAAATCGACGACCTTCAAGATGCTGTGCGGGCTGCTGACGCCCAGTTCGGGCACTGGCCGCGTGGCCGGGCACGACCTGCACCATGCCCGCGCCGCCGCGCGCCAGTCGCTGGGCTACATGGCGCAGAAATTTTCGCTCTACGGCGATCTGAGCGTGCGCCAGAATCTGAATTTCTTTGCTGGCGTCTACGGGCTGCACGGCCGCGCGCGGCGGGACAAGATCGCCCAGATGACCGACATCTTTCATCTGGGGCCGTATCTGCGCCAGAATGCCGGGGCGCTGCCTTTGGGGTTCAAACAGCGTCTGTCGCTGGCCTGCGCGGTGATGCATGCGCCGCCGGTGCTGTTTCTGGACGAACCCACCTCTGGCGTGGACCCGATTGTCCGGCGCGAATTCTGGAGCCACATCAACGGGCTGGTGCAGAAAGGCGTGACCGTTCTGGTGACCACGCATTTCATGGAAGAAGCGGAATATTGCGACCGGATCCAGGTGATCTATCGCGCCGCGCCGATTGCGCTCGGCACGCCGGACAGCCTGAAGTCCGACGCGGCGGCGCGGACCGGGGACCCCGACCCGACGCTGCAGGACGCCTTCATTTCGCTGATCGAAGACCACGACGCCCGCCGTGCCCGGACCGGAGATGCCGCATGACCGCGCGGCGGTTTCCGGCCCTGCTGGTCAAGGAAAGCCAGCAGATCCTGCGCGATCCGTCCGCGATCCTGATCGCGTTCGTCCTGCCCGTGGTGTTGCTGTTCCTGTTCGGCGTGGCGGTATCGCTGGACATCCGGCAGGTGAAGATCGGCGTCGCGCTGCAGGATGACAGCCCGGCGGGGTTGAGCCTGGCTTTGGCCTATCGCAATTCACGCTGGTTCGACGTCACCGCCGGGCGCGACATGGCGGGCCTGAAGCCCGATCTGGTGGCCGGGCGGATCCGCGGGATCGTCGTCATCCCGCAGGATTTCGGCGCCCGGCTTCAGGCGCCCGACCGGCAGGCAGCGATCCAGATCGTCACCGATGGCGCGCAGCCCAACACCGCCGCGTTCGTGGCGGGCTATGCCGACGGGGTGCGCGCGCAATGGGAGCGGGACTGGGCGGGCGATGCCGGGCAGACAGTCGCGGCGCCAATCGCTCTGGTGCCCCGCTTCTGGTTCAATCCCGAACTGACCAGCCGCGACTTCCTGATCCCGGGATCCATCGCCATCGTCATGGCGATGATCGGCACCCTGCTGACCGCGCTTGTGGTGGCGCGCGAATGGGAGCGCGGCACGATGGAGGCGATGATGGCCACGCCCGTTGCCATGGCCGAACTGCTGGCATCGAAAGTGCTGCCCTATTTCGTGCTGGGGCTGGGGTCGGTCGCGCTGTGTACGGCGCTGGCGGTGGGGGCGTTCGGTGTGCCGTTTCGCGGCTCCGTCCTTGGGCTGATGGCGCTTTCCGCGGCGTTTCTGGTCCCCGCCCTGGGGCAGGGGCTGCTGATTTCCGCAGTGACCAAGAACCAGTTCGTGGCCAGCCAGATCGCGCTGCTTCTGGGATTTCTGCCGTCCATGATGCTGTCGGGTTTCCTGTTCGAGATCCCGTCGATGCCGCCGGTCATTCAGGCGATCACCTATGCGGTACCGGCCCGCTATCTGGTGCCCTCGCTGCAAACGGTGTTTTCGGTGGGGGACATCTGGCCGATGTTCTGGCGCGCGATCGGATCGCTGCTGCTGTTCGGCGCGGTGTTTTTCGGCCTCGCGATCCGCGTCACCCGGCGGCGGGTGGCATGATGGCGGGGCGTCTCTGGGCCGTGATCGTCAAGGAGCTCTGGGCGATCCTGCGGGACCCGCGCGCGCGGATCATCCTGATCCTGCCACCGCTGATGCAGCTATTCGTGCTGGGCTTCGCCACGACGCTTGAGGTCAGGAACACCGTCATCGGCATCTATGACCGCGACGGTGGCGCCTGGAGCATCGAACTGGCGCAACGCATCGCGGCCAGCCCCAATGTCGCCGCCACGCTGCCGATCTTCAGCGCCGCCGACATGCGGCGCGCGCTCGACCGCCAGCAGGTCATCGGGGTGGTGTCCATCGCCGACGGGTTCAGCGCCGATCTGGCCGCCGGACGCGGGGCCGAGGTGCAGGGCGTGTTCGACGGCCGCAAATCGAACGCGGCCCAGATCGTGGCCGGGTATCTGGGCACCATCGTGGCCGATCTGGGGGCCGAACTGCAGGTCCGCGCCGCGCCAACGGCGTCGGTCGTGACCCATTGGTTCAACCCGAACCTGCAATATCTGTGGTTCACCATGCCGGGTCTGGTGGTGATCATCACCACGATTTCGGGGCTGGGGCTGACCTCGCAGACCGTCGCGCGCGAACGCGAACTGGGCAGCTTCGATCAGCTTATGGTGTCGCCGCTGCGGGTGCCCGAGATTCTGATCGGCAAGGTCGTGCCGCCGGTGCTGGTCGGCGTGGTCAACGCCAGCATCTACATGATCCTGATCTCGCAGGTGTTCGGGGTTCCGCTGACCGGTTCGGTGCCGTTCTTCTATGGCGCGCTGCTGCTCTATCTGCTGGCCCTTGGCGGTGTGGGGCTGCTGGTGTCGTCGCTGTCGCAGACCCAGCAGCAGGCCTTTCTGGGCATGTTTCTGGTCGCGGTGCCGGCGATCCTGCTGTCGGGCTATGCCAGCCCGGTGGAAAACATGCCCCCCTGGCTGCGGCTGGTGACCGAGGCCGATCCGACCAAGCATTTCCTGATCGTCAGCGAAGGGGTGTTTCTGAAGAACATGCCCCTTTGGGACCTGTGGTCCAACACTTGGCCGCTGGCGGTGATCGCCGTGGTGACGCTGGGCGCTTCGGCGGCCTTGTTTCGGGCGCGGATGGAATAGCGCTGTGCGGCCAGCGGCGGGGCCGCGTGCCGCCGTCGAAGGAGGAAATCCGGCGGGCCGGTCTTGCGGATCTTGGTCGGGGTTGCAGATATTGCTGAGTTGGCAGAAAGCAACAGCGCGCATCGGGCGATCCGGGCGCCCGAGATCGCGGCGAAGGGGCCGCATGATCGCGCCGCAACCAGCCGAAAGGTGACTTCTAATGACCGCCCATCGCGCAGAGCGCAAAGCTCCCTGCCATGTCTGCACCAAGGTCTTTCCGCTCGGCGAGGTGCATCCGTGGGAGGCCGTGCGGCCGGGTGTCGCCGCGCTGATCGACCATGACCATCCGGGATGGGAGCCGGGCAAACATATCTGCCGCGCCGATCTGAACAGGTATCGCGGCGCCTATGTCGAAGCGCTGCTGGAAAAAGGGCGCGGAGAGCTTGGCGCTCTCGACCGGCAGGTGATCGAAAGCCTGCAATCGGGCCGTCCGGTATCGCAAAACCCCCATGAAGACTGGACCGATCAGGCGACCTTCGGCGAACGCATGGCCGACAGCGTGGCATCCTTCGGGGGCAGCTGGACCTTCATCCTGCTGTTTTCGGCCGGGCTGATCGTCTGGATGACGGTGAATGTGATCGGTCTGATGGCCCAGCCCTTCGACCCCTATCCCTTCATCCTGCTGAACCTGATGCTGTCGAGCCTCGCCGCGCTTCAGGCCCCGATCATCATGATGAGCCAGCGGCGGCAGGAGACCAAGGACCGGGCGCGGGCCGAAAACGATTACCTCGTCAATCTGAAGGCTGAGCTCGAAATCCGCCAGCTTCACGAAAAGATCGACCACCAGATGGCCGAGCAGTGGAACAAGCTGGCAGAACTGCAGCAGATCCAGATCGACCTGCTTGAGGACCGCATGAATGACCGCCGATAACGCCGCCCGCCGCCTGCCGCGTCTGCTGCGGCTGATCGAGCATCCGGTTGTGCGTCTGGCGCTGCCGCTGATCATCGTGGTCGTGGCGGTGTTTGTGCTGCATCGGCTGGCGGCGGATGTCCACTGGGGCGATGTGAAGGCCGATATCGCGGCGCGATCCTGGTCGTCTCTGGCGCTGGCGGTGTTCTGGACCGGGTGCAGCTTCGTCGCGCTGTCTTTCTATGACATTCTCGCGGTGCGCAGCGTCGCGGGCGGCAAGGTGCCGGACGTGGTGGCCGGCATGGCCGGGTCGGCGGGATATGCGATTTCGAACCTTCTGGGTTTCTCGTATCTGACCGGGACCGCGGTGCGTTATCGCGTCTATTCGTCGTTGGGGCTGGACCTGAGCCGGGTGGCGGGGGTGATCGCCACGGCGTCGGTTGCGTTCTGGGCCGGGCTGACCGTCATCGGGGGGGCGCTGCTCGCGTTGCATCCAAAGGGGCTGGGACTGCCATTGCCCATCGGCGCGCGGTTCGAGACTGCCATCGGCGCCGCGCTGCTGACGGCTCTGATCGGGGTGCTGTTCTGGCTGTCGCGCAAAGAACGGCGGATTGCCGTGTTCGGGTTTGGCTTCGCCCTGCCCGGGGCACGTCTTGCGGCCGGGCTGACGGCGGCGGCGGTGATCGACATGCTGTGCGCGTCCTCGGTGCTCTATGTCCTGATGCCTGCCGATCTGGTGCACGGGTATCCGCATTTCTTCACGGTCTATATCGGCGCCATCGCCCTGGGTGTGCTCAGCCATGCCCCGGGGGGGATCGGCGTTTTCGAAGCCGCGCTGATCGCCGGGCTGGGCGCGGCGGGGCGGTCCGACATGCTGGCCGCGCTGCTTCTGTATCGTCTGATCTATACCGTGCTGCCGTTTTCGCTGGCCGCGTTGGGCATCGCGGTGGCCTGGGCCAGATCGCGGCGGTCCAGCATGGCGCGGACCGCGTCCTGGGCCTATCGGCTGGCGCGGCCCGTCGTGCCGCTGGCGGCGTCGGGCGTGGCCCTGCTGGCCGGGGTGATCCTGCTGGTGTCCGGTAACCTGCCTGGCGAAGCGCATCGGCTGGGTGTGTTGCAGGACATGCTGCCGCTCAGCTTCGTTGAAGCCTCGCATCTGACGGGCAGCGTGGCGGGGCTGCTGCTGGTGGTGATCTCGCGCGGGCTTTATCGCAAGCTTTATCGCGCCTGGGTGATTGCCATGGTCCTGATGGCGGTGGGGATCGCGGCGTCGCTGGTCAAGGGGCTGGACTGGGAGGAAGCCACCAGCCTGATGATCACCACGGCCATTCTGGGGCTGTTCCGGTCGGCCTTCTACCGGGTCGAAGGGGCGTCGGTCTTCACCCTGACCGGCACGTGGATGGTCAGCCTGTTCGCGCTGGTGGCTGCGGTGACCTGGGTCGGGTTCTTCGCCTATAGCCATGTGGAATACCGCGATGCCTTGTGGTGGGATTTCGCCTGGCGTGGCGATGCGTCCCGGTTCCTGAGAGCAAGCGTTGTGGTGGCGTTTCTGCTGGCCGGTATCGCGCTGAACTCCGTTCTGATGCTGCGTGCAAGCCCGCGTCCGGGCACGCCGGTCCCCGATGTCGTGCGCAAACTGGTTGCTGAAAGCGAGGCGACGGACGCAAACATCGCCCTGATGGGCGACAAGGCCTTTCTGATCGCCGACGACGGCCGCGCCTTTCTGGCCTATGGCGACACCGGCGGTGTGCTGATTGCAAAGGGCGATCCGGTGGGGGCCGAAGATGCGGGCCGCGACCTGATCTGGAAATTGCGGGAAAAGGCGGACAAGGAAGGCAAGCGGTGCGCCTTCTATGCGGTGAGCCCCAAATATCTGCCAACCTTTCTGGATCTGGGGCTGTCGATCCTGAAAATCGGCGAGGTCGCGCGTGTCGATCTGCGCGGGTTCACGCTGGACGGGCCGATGAAAAAGGACTTCCGGCACGCGCGCAACCGGGCCCTGCGCGAAGGCTTCACCTTCGAAATCGTGCCCCGGGACGCATTGGACGCCGTGTTGCCAGAGCTTCGGGCGGTATCCGACAAATGGCTGGGGTCGAAGCAGGGGGAGGAAAAGGGCTTCGCGCTCGGCGCGTTCGACGAAACCTATCTGGCGCATTTCGATCATGCGGTTCTGCGCGACGCCAGCGGGCGCGTCGTGGCCTTCGCCAATCTCTTTCAGGCCGCCCAGCGGCAGGAGCTGTCCTTCGATCTGATGCGCTACGATCCCGACGGGCCGAATTTCGCCATGGACGCGCTCTTTGCCGAACTGATGCTCTGGGCCTCTGCGCAGGGGTTCCAGTGGTTCTGTCTGGGTGCTGCGCCCTTCGCCGGGATCGACAGCCACAAGCTGGCGTCGTTCTGGAACCGGATCACGGCCTTTGTCTATCGGCATGGCGAGCAGTTTTATCACTTCGAAGGGCTGCGCAGCTTTAAGCAGAAATTCAATCCGGTCTGGTCGCCGAATTATCTGGCCAGTCAGGGCGGGCTGGCGGCGCCGCGGGTGCTTTACGATGTCAACGTGCTGATCTCGGGCGGGATCAAGGGGATCCTGAAATAGGTCTTTGCCAGTCGGACACATTCTCCAGCCAGGCAGGCGAGGCTGATCACACATCGAGTGAGGGATCAAAGACGACGCATCCTGGTCTGGTATCGGCCTTGGCCCTGTGACGCGCATCGCCTGAAGAATTCATGGTTGGAGATGAGGCCTGACCGCAGGGGGATCCATACGGCGTGACAAGTGGATGAACGCCGCAGAAGCCGGCAGGCCGGCCTTGGCGAGCGGTATCGGTCGCGCTTTCATCAGGCTTCTTTCCGAGGGCGATCCTGTCCATGGTCCCGGTGCCAGCGCGCGCACGGACGGAAGGCGCCTGGCGAAGAGTGCGGCAACGGTCCTGATTTTCGGCCTGATCCGAGCAACCCGGTGGATATCTCCGGCGTCAAACGATCCGGTTCTCAAGTGTCAGAGCAATCGTGCTGGCGCCTGAACGGAACGTTTGCGTGCATCGCGTCCGAACGATGACATCAGCGTCATTTGCCGGAGCGGGAAGCCGTGGCTAAGCTGCGCCAAGCCAGAGAAGGATTTGCGCATGTCCCTGAGAGTGTTTGCGACGTTCATCGCCATGCTTGCGGCCACGGCTGCGGCCTCCCAGACGGCCCAGCACGCGAACCATGCAGACCATGCGGGGCACGCCTTGCCGGGATCGGAGGCTGCGAATTTGCCATCTGAGCCGGGCGACGGCGCCTTCGCGGCAATCGCGGAAATCGTGGCTCTTCTGTCCGGCGATCCGGCGACCGATTGGACCCGGGTCGACATCGACGGCCTGCGCCAGCATCTGGTCGATATGAACCAGCTTATTGTTGGCGCGAATGTCCGCGCTGAGCCGCTGCCGGATGGTCTTCGGATGCGGATAGACACGCAGGGACGGGCTGGCGAAGCCGCAGCCCGCATGGTTCCGGCGCATGGTCCGGTGCTCGCGGCTGAAACGGGCTGGCAATCAGAGGTCACGGATGACGGCGACCATCTGGTCTGGACAGTGACGAGCGCCGATGAGGCCGCCGCCGCGCGTATCCAGGCGCTCGGCTTCTTCGGAATGATGGCGACGGGCGACCACCACCGGGCGCATCATCTGGCCTTGGCACAAGGTGAGATGGTTCATTGACGTAAGCCTCACGCAAGAAGGCATCCGATGAATTCCCAAGGGTGGCCGATGATCGCCCGGCTATCCCCGAGGATCAGACGTTTTCGGACATATGGATGTCGAGGGCGATATTGACCCGTTGCGCGCCCGCATCCGGCCCGGCCTTCTTGGCCTTGACCATCGTTTCGATCGTTTCGCGGGCAAAGATTTCCAGCGGATAGGACAGCGTCATGGTGATTGTCCCGTCAATCAGCCCCGACCGTGTGGCTTCGAAAAGCTCATAGGCCACGCAGACGAAGTCGTCGCTCAGCTTGTGTTCGCGCAATGCCGCCAATGCGCCTGTGATACCGCCGCCGGAAACAAACAGACCCACCATGTCGGGATGTTCCCGCAGCAGCTTTTCGGTCATCTCGCGCGCGACGGCTGCGGATTCGAATGTCGACAGCGGCTCCAGCAAGGTGAAATCCGTGTTGTGTTCGCGCAAGTAGGACCGGAAGCCGCTCTCGTTGATCTCCTGGTTGCGGTAGCGGTGGTTTCCCAGAAGAATGCCGATCTTGCCCGGCTTCCGGCAGATCTTGTGAAAGGCCCACCCGGCCACGCGCCCCTTCTTCCAGTTGTCGTGTCCGATATATCCGACATTCCCGCGCGCCGAGAGCGGGCCGATCAGGGCAGAGACCGGCGTGCCGTTGGCAAGGACCGAGGTGATCGCATCCGAGACAAGCGGATGCTCCGCCGCGACGACCCCCAGGGATTCGGTGTTTTCGCCGACGGCGACGATTCGCCGTGAAACGTTGTCCGGCGACAAGTCGTCGAGGTATTCGAGCTCCAGTTCGACATTCGCGCCAGAAAAGTTCTTCGCCGCGCGTTTCAGGGCGTTTCCAAGGTCGCGATAGAACATCCGGTGGCCCTGCTGAAGCAGGATCGCCAGACGGTGGGTCTCAAGTCCCTGAGATACCGAATCCTTGATTGATCCAACCCCATAAAATCCAATATTTTCAGCGGCTTTCAGTACAATCTCTCGCGTCGA
The DNA here is from genome assembly GCA_020425105.1 of Paracoccaceae bacterium. Lineage (GTDB taxonomy): Bacteria > Pseudomonadota > Alphaproteobacteria > Rhodobacterales > Rhodobacteraceae > Meridianimarinicoccus. The sequence goes on along the minus strand of JAGQRU010000124.1, from coordinate 22,589 downwards.
CTGGCGTACGGTTTCCGGGCTGTGCACAACCCTGTTGACGGTGGAGACGGAAACGCCTGCTTCCAGCGCCAAATCCTTGATGGTCGGTCGTGCCATACTGTCTCCTCCAGTGTGTCATAACGTTTCATTCTGGCGTGGAAATGGAAGTTAATGACATGAAATACGCCGTAAAGTATTAGCGCTATTGATCCGTTTCGTGTCAACAGGCAACCTCGTCAGCACATGACAACACGGAAAGTCATGACATCGACGTTGTTGGGAGGCTGTGTCGAATGATCACTTCAGTGCCAAGGCGCACACATGTTTCAGAGACGGCACACCATCCATTGGTGCCCGATCTGCGCAGCCCCCAGCGGGATTGTCTGCGGACCTGATCTCAACAACCGACACGGTGCGGGAACGCACCGGGAATGAGCGCACGGGGCCCGGGCGGGCCGCGTCGCGACAACTCGAATGATCCGCCGGGGTATCGCAAAGGATGCGCGGACCCGGGAGGCGGGTTTTAAATGCCGCCAGGTCGGCGGCGCACTGTTCAGGGGAGGAAACCCATATGACACTGACCAAGACCTTGAAAGCCACGGTTGCAACCGCCGTACTCGCAACCTCTGCCGTCCCGGCCTTTGCCGCGGATATCGCCGTGATCGCAGGGTCGATCGAGGATGGCTTCTTCAACCTGATCAAGAAGGGCGTGGACGATGCAACCCTGATGGTCGAAGCGAATGGCGGCTCGGTCAACTATCTGCGGACGCCGAACTATGACAATTTCGGCCCGGATCTCGTGAACCTGATCAATCAGGCGGTGGCACAAGGTGTGGACGGTATCGCAATCCCGGTCTGGGTGCCCGAAGCTCAGGTTCCCGCCCTGCAGGCTGCGGTCGAGAAGGGCGTCACGATCATGATGTACAACTCTGGCCAGCAGGTGAAAGAGGACGTGCATGGCGTGAACTATTTCGGGTCCGACGAATACGTGGCGGGCGAAGCCGGTGGCGCGTATCTGGCGCAGAACGGCGCCAAGAAGATCCTGTGCCACATCCACACGCCGGGCGCGATCAACCATGAAACGCGCTGCTCGGGCGTCGAAGCCGGCGGGACCGCGAATGGCGCGGAAGTGGTGATCCTGCGCACCCCTGCCAACCTCGATGGCGACATGACCGGCACCGCGGAATCCATCAAGTCCGAACTGGTTGCAGATCCGTCCATCGACGGTGTGATCACCCTGGCGTCCTGGTCGGCTGACGCCGCCACCAACGCAGTCGCGCAGATCGGCGCAGGCGACCGGGTCATGGTCGGGTCCTTCGACATGAACCCCGCCGTTCTGTCCCGCATCCAGGCCGGCACGCAGAAAATGGCCATCGACCAGCAGCCCTATCTGCAGGGCTTCCTCGCGACCTCCATGCTCGCGGCCCATCTCGACTTCGGGACCGAGCTTGCCACCGATCCGGTGCTGACCGGCCCGGCCATTGTCGATGCGTCGAATGTCGAAAGCGCGCTGGCCGGTGTGGCCAAAGGGGCGCGCTAAACTTTTCAACTGAAATGGTTTGTCCGGCCGGGATCGCCGACCGGACGCCGCAACAAGACCACGTGCCCTCCCCGACAGGGGGCCGGAAGGGGATTCCATGACTGACAGTTCCGCAAGCAAATCTGCGTCGCCCGCATCGGGCTTTTCCATTGGCAGCCTCTTCCGGCGCCCCGAGGTCGGGGCCTTCATGGGAATGGCGCTCGTCTTCATATTTTTCGCCTATTTCGGCTATGACCGGAATTTCCTGTCCCCGTTCGGGACCTCAAGCTGGGTCAACGCGGCGTCGACCGTGGGCATCATCGCGATCCCGATCGGGTTTCTGATGATCGCGGGCGAGCTCGATATCTCCATCGGCGCGGTGGTGCCTGCGGCCAAGATGACCATGGCCATCACCTGCGGCTATTACGGCATGCCGTTTATCGCGGGTCTGTTCTTCGCATTCGGTCTGGCGGCCGTGATCGGCTGGGTCAACGGAATGCTGGTGACCCGAACCAACGTGCCGTCCCTGATCGTGACGCTGGCCACCCTGTTCGCCGTCGCCGGTCTGACGCTGTTCCTGTCGCTCTTTCTGACCGACACGACGAGCCAGGCTCTGGTGTCTCCGGCATGGGCGAAGTGGATGTTCGGCGACTATCATGTCTGGGGCTTCCAGTCCTCGGTCTTCTGGTGGCTCGGTCTGGCGGCAGTGCTCTACTTCGTGCTGCATCTGTCGCCCTGGGGCAACTGGATCTTCGCCCTTGGCGGAGACAAGGAAAGCGCCCGCAACGCCGGTATTCCGACCGATAAGCTGAAGATCGCGCTGTTCATGCTGGCATCCATGGCGGCTGCCCTGTCCGGGGTCTGCGAAACGGTCCTGTCCAACTCGGCAACCACCACCACCAACTTCGCACTGATCTTCAACTGCATCATCGCAGTGGTCGTGGGCGGCGTGCTTCTGACCGGCGGCTTCGGCACCGTGGCTGGCGTCTTCTTCGGCACCGCGACGCTGGCCATCGTGCAGCAGGGCATCGGTTACACGCCCTTCGACCGGAACCTTTCGAGCCTGATCATCGGTGTGATGCTCCTGATCGCGGTTCTGATGAACGACACGTTCCGAAAGATGGCCACCTCCATGTCCACCACGAAGAAGGGGAAGTAAGTCATGTCCGACAAGACACCCGTTATCGAAATGCGCGCCGTCGACAAAAGCTTTGGCCCCATCGACGTGCTTCACGAAATCTCTCTCAAAGTCCACGAAGGCGAAGTTCTCTGCCTGCTCGGCGACAACGGTGCCGGCAAGTCCACGCTGATCAAGACGCTCTCGGGCGTCCACCAGCCGACCCGCGGCCAGATGCTGATGGATGGCAAGGAAGTGTCGTTCTCTGGTCCGCGTGACGCTCAGGGAATGGGCATCGCCACGGTGCACCAGTTCGGCGGGACCTATCCGCTGATGTCGGTGGGACGGAATTTCTTCGTGGGCGCCGAACCAACCAAGGGCTTCTGGCCGTTCAAGATCTTCGATCGGGAAAAGGCCAACCAGATCGCCGTCGAGGCCGTGCAGAATTTCGGGATCACCCGGATTACCGACGGAGACCGTCTTGTCGGCGGCCTGTCGGGCGGTGAGCGCCAGTCGCTGGCGATTGCCCGGGCGGTTCACTTCGGCGCCCGCGTTCTGATCCTGGACGAGCCGACGGCCGCGCTCGGGGTCAAACAGGCCGCCCACGTGCTGCGCATCGTGAATGAAGCGAAGCGGCGCGGGCTGGCGGTGATCTTCATCACCCACCAGGTGATGCATGCCATGGCCGTCGGCGACCACTTCGCGGTGCTGATCCGCGGTGCAATCGCCGCTGACTTCCGCCGGGGCGCAAAGTCCCGCGAGGAAATCGCCGACCTGATGGCGGGCGGGGAATCCATGGCCGATCTCGAAGCCTCGATCGAGGGTTTCATGGAAACCCATGACGGGCATCCCCCGGCGCCCCAGCACTAGGGACACGCAGGGCGGCAACGCCACCAAAGCTCCTCCCCCCGGTGACCCGACAAAACGGGTCGGGTCACCACTTTTTCCCCCGAAGCGCGACGCCGATGTGCCGCGACCATGATGACCCGATTGGAGTTTCGCGCATGAAACTGGGATTTGTTTCCGACAGCCTCGGCGGTATGAGCCTGGCACAGATGCTCGATCAGGCCAAACGCATGGGCGTCTCGGGCATCGAAGTGACCACCGGCGGCTGGTCCACGGCGCCGCATCTCGACCTGACCGGGATGCTGAAAAGCGCCGAAAAGCGCAAAGCGTTCGTGAAGGAATTCGACGCCCGCGGGCTGCAGATCATCGCGCTGAACGCCAATGGCAACCCGTTGCATCCGACCGATCCGGCGCAGGCCGACTGCCTTCGCGACACGATCCGGCTGTCGGGTGAGTTGGGGCTTCAGACCGTCTGCACCATGTCCGGCCTGCCCGAAGGCCAAGCGGGCGACAAGATGCCGAACTGGGTCGTGTCCTCGTGGCCGCCCGAAACGCAAACCATTCTGAAATATCAGTGGGACGAGAAGCTCGTTCCCTTCTGGACCGAAATTTCCGATCTGGCGAAGGCCAGCGGTGTGACGCGGATCGCGCTGGAACTGCATGGCAGCCAGTGTGTCTATAACGTGCCGTCCCTGTTCAGGCTGCGCGGCGCGATCGGCGATGTGATCGGTGCGAACCTTGATCCGTCGCATCTGTTCTGGATGGGGGCCGACCCGCTGATTGCGGCGGAGAGTCTGGGCGCCGCCGTCTATCACGTCCATGCCAAGGACACGATGCTGAACGCACCGGTTCAGGCCACGACGAGCCTGCTGGAAAACGGCTCGCTCATGGATATCCCGGCGCGCAGCTGGTCCTACATCACGCTGGGTTTCGGCCATGGCGCCGAATGGTGGCGCCAGTTCTGCTACC
>JAGQRU010000124.1:0-18154 GCA_020425105.1 Paracoccaceae bacterium | reverse complement strand
GCTACGACGGCTGGCTGTCGATCGAACACGAAGACGTGCTGCTCAACAGCCTCGAAGGGCTCGAAAAATCCGTGGCGCTTTTGCAGGGCGTGATGCCCCGCGCTGTTTCCGACTTCAAACCTCAAGAAATCTGATGCAACGGGGGCCCCAGTTCATGTCATTGCGGATCGGAGTTGTCGGGTACGGGACAGGTGGAAAGAACTTCCACGCGCCGTTCATCGACGCCGCAAAAGGATGCACGCTTGCCGGGATCGTGGCGCGCGCGCCTGCAACCGTCGCGTCGGCACAGGCGGACTGGCCGGGCGCGCCCATCTTTCCAAGCCTGTCGGCGATGATCGACGCGGGCGTGTGCGATGCGGTCACCGTAACGACCCCGCCGCAGACCCGCCGCGCGCTGGTGCTGGAGGCGATTGCCGCCGGGCTGCATGTGATCGCCGACAAGCCGTTCGCGCCCACCGCCGAGGCGGCGCTTGAACTGGATGCGGCAGCGCGGGCGAAAGGTGTCACGCTGGGGGTCTATCAGAACCGCCGGTTCGACGCCGATATCCAGACGCTCGCCCGGATCTTGCGCGAGGACGCGCTCGGGGCGCTGTGGCGGGTCCATTCCCGGATGGACTTCGACGACCCGGCGACGTTGGAACCCGGTCCGTCCGGCGGGCTCTTGCGCGATCTTGGCAGCCACCTGGTGGACCAGATGATCTGGCTTCTGGGGCCGGTCGTTGCGGTGGACGCGCAGATGGATTTCATCGATCTGCCCGAAGGCCGCACCGATGCCGGGTTCACCATCACGCTGCGCCATGAAGGCGGTCCGCATTCGCATATCAACGCCAGCAAGCTGAACTTCCTGAACATGCGGGAGTTGCGGGCCTATGGCGACGCCGGCAGCTTTGTGTCGCAGGGCACAGATATTCAGGCGCAAGAGATCTTCGCCGGAAAACGTCCGGCGCAGGATCCGGCCGGATGGGGATACGAGCCCGAAAGTGCCTGGGGCACGCTGCGGACCGGGGCGGGCGCGATGCGCGTGCCGTCGGAACAGGGGCGCTATCACGACTATTACGAAGCCTTCGCGCGGGCGGTGCTGCATGGCACCGAACCGCCGGTCACCGCCGCGCAGGGCGCCCGCACACTCGCCGTTCTCGACGCCGCGCGCGAAAGCGCGGCCGCCGGGCGGTCGATCTCACTGGAATAATCACACGTCGCGCAAGGACAGCGCGCGGAAACACGCACTCAAAGGGGAGCACCAGACCAATGAAAATCGCACTCGACCCGTTCATGCATCGCCATCTGAGTCTTGAACAGCTGCCGTCGAAGGTTGCCGAACTTGGCTATGAGTGGATTGAGCTTTCGCCGCGCGAGGATTTCCTCGAATGGTTCAAGGCCCCGCGCGTATTCCCCGATCGGCTGAAGTCGTTCAAGAAAGCGCTGAAGGATGCCAATGTGGGCATCTCAAGCCTTCTGCCCATGTATCGCTGGGCATCCAATGACGAGACCGAGCGTCAGGCGGCGATCAAGCACTGGAAACGCGCCATCGAGATCGCGGTCGAACTGGATGTCGACGTGATGAACTCGGAATTCGGCCGTGGCCCGCATCCCGACAAGGGGTCGTGCTATTGCTGCCATACGGGGTCGATGATCGAAGCCTGCGAAGACGCCTGGTGGCGGTCGATGGAAGAGCTGGTGCCGATCTTCGAACGCGAAGGCATCATGCTGCATGTCGAACCGCACCCCGAAGACTGGTGCGAGACGATCCAGCCCGCGCTGGACATCATCCGCACCGTCAATTCGAAAAATGTCCGGTTCCTCTACTGCGCGCCGCATACCTTCTATTTCGGCGATGACACGAAGGCGATGATCCGCGAGGCGGCGGATGTGCTGGCCCACGTCCATGTGGGCGACACGTTCAACCACAAGGCCAGCTCGGGTCTGCGCTACATCCTCAACCCGCCGGGCACCAACGCGCGCATCCATCAGCACCTGGATATCGGTCAGGGCGAGGTCCCGTGGGACGACTTCTTCGGCACGCTGGCCGAGGTCGGCTTCGACGGCATCATGACAGCTTGTGTGTTCGCCTGGGAAGATCGCGCGGACGCCAGCAGCACCTTCATGCGCTCGGAAATGCAGCGCTACGTCGACAAATACTTCAAATAAGGGCAACGGAAAATGGCACTCAAAGTAGGTGTAATCGGCACGGGGATGATTGGTCAGGACCACATCCGCCGTTTGACCAAGGTGTTGTCCGGCGTGGACGTGGTCGGCGTCGCCGACATCGAACGCGCGCGGGCGGAAGCTGCGGCGCCAGAGGGCGCAACGGTGTTCGACACGCCGCAGGATCTGATCGCTTCCGACACGGTCGAAGCCATCGTCATCTGTTCGTGGGGACCGGCCCATGAGGAACAGCTTCTGGGCTGCATCGCCGCCGGCAAGCCGGTCTTCTGCGAAAAGCCGCTGGTCACGTCCGAAGCCGCGGCGCTGAAGGTGATGGAGGCGGAGGTCGCCTATGGGCACCGGCTTGTGCAGGTCGGGTTCATGCGCCGTTTCGATGCGGATTACCGGCGTCTGAAGGCGGTGATCGACGGCGGCACTCTGGGCGCGCCGCTGATGTACAAGTCCATCCATCGCAATGCGTCGGTTCCGGCCGGGCTTTATACCTCGGACATGCCGCTCAACGACACGCTGGTCCACGATGCGGATGTTTCGCGCTGGCTTCTGGATGACGAAGTGGTCGGTGTCGAAGTGCGTGTGCCGCGCCGGTCCAGCCGCGGCGGCGAACTGCGCGATCCGCATATCGTGCTTCTGCATTGCGGGTCGGGCGCCATCGTCACGGTCGAGATCTCGGTGAACATCTCCTACGGCTATGACATCCGTGGCGAGGTCGCCTGCGAACAGGGCGTGGCCGCGCTGCCGAACCGTCCGGCCACGGTTGTGTCGGACCGTTTCGGCATTCGGCAGGAGATCCCGGAAGATTGGCGCGAACGCTTCATCGAAGCCTATGACCAGGAATTCCGCGAATGGATCGTCGCCGCGGGGCAGGGCACCGCGACCGGGCCGTCGACCTGGGATGGGTATGCCGCGACGCTCGTGGCCGATGCGGCGTTGCGCGCGGTCGAAAGCGGCGCGTTTGAGCAGATCGCGATGATCGCCAAGCCCGCGCTCTACGAAACCGCCTAAGGCGCTGACGAAATCATTCTTCGAGAGGAAGGACGATATGAAACTTTCGATCTGCACCGACGTGATGGGAGATCTTTCCTTCACCGACATGCTGGACAAATGCGTGGATCTCGGCGTCGAAGGCATCGAGATGACCGGTGGCGGCTGGTCCAAGGGACCGCATTTCCGCGCCGACGAATTGCTTGCCGACAAGGGGCTGCTGAAGCAGAAGCTCAAGGAAATCGACGTCCGCGGGCTTTCGATTGCCGCGCTGAACTGTTCGGCCAACCCGCTTGATCCAGGCGCGATGGGGACCCGTCATCTGAAGGAGATGAAGGAAACCATCCAACTGGCCGGCGAGATCGGTGTCGAGACCATCGTCACCATGTCCGGGCTGCCGGAAGCGGCCCCGGGCGATACGGTTCCGAACTGGCTGGTCTATACCAAGTCCTGGCCGGACGAGATGCCGGAACGCGATCGGTATCAATGGGAAGACCGTGCCTTCCCGCTCTGGCACGATCTGGTGAAGTTCGGCACCGAGGCGGGGATCAAACGCTACGCGCTTGAGAACTTCTCGGCCATGCTGGTGTGGAACCCCGAAACCCTGTTCCGTCTGCGCAACGAAGTGGGCGCGATGGTCGGCATGAACCTCGACCCGTCGCACCTGATGTGGATGGGCGCGGACCCGATTGCTTCGGCACGCGCTCTGGGCACAGCGATCCATCACTGCCACGGCAAGGATACCCGGATCGAACGCGGGCTGTCCGATGTCAACGGATTGCTTGAACTGAAGGACGTCACCGACGTGGCGAACCGCAGCTGGAACTATGTCGCGGTCGGTGCCGGGCATGACCTGCAGTGGTGGAAGGAGTTCTTCTCGGTCGTCGGAATGATGGGGTACGACGGTTGGGTTTCGCTCGAAATGGAAGACTTCACCATGTCGACGAATGCCGGGATCCGGTCCTCCATCGACGCGCTTCAGGCGACGATCATTCGATAAGGCGGGGCAGGTGTACAAGTTCATCATCACCATCGACTGCGAACCGGGAACGCGCGCAAGAATCCTTGCGCGGGCGCCCGAGGCGCAGAAGGCCACCCGGTCAGAGCCGGGGTGTCTGGAGTATGACTTCTACGCCTGCACCGACAACCCGGACCGTCTGGTCTTTGTCGAAGCCTGGATCGACGAGGCTGCGCATGCGTTCCACATGGAGCAGGCGCATACCAAGAGTTTCATCTCGTATCACGAGCAATTCCACGAACGCTTTTCGTTCGAGACGATAAATGTGGCCGGCAGCGGTCGCGATGAGGAACAAGACCATGACGACTGACTTGGACGTAATCACGATAGGCCGCAGCGGTGTTGACTTGTATGGCGCCCAGGTCGGCGGGCGACTGGAAGACATGGGGTCTTTCGAGAAATATATCGGGGGATCTCCGACGAATATCGCGTGCGGGACGGCGCGGCTGGGGCTGCGGTCCGGTCTGATCAGCCGCGTGGGCGATGAGCATATGGGGCGGTTCATCGTTGAGGAACTGTCGCGGCACGGGGTCAGCACGGACGGGGTGGCGACCGATCCCGACCGGCTGACGGCGTTGGTGATCCTGGGCATCCGCGACGAGGAGCAGTTCCCGCTGATCTTCTATCGCGAGAATTGCGCCGACATGGCGCTGTGCGAAGACGATATCGACCCGGCGTTCATCGGGCGGGCGCGTTCGGTGGTGGCGACGGGCACGCATCTGAGCCATCCGCGCACCGAAGCCGCGGTTCTGAAAGCGCTGCGGATCGCGCGGGAAAAGGGCATCAGCACCGCGCTGGACATTGACTACCGCCCCAACCTGTGGGGCGTGGCGGGCCATGGCGACGGTGAAAGCCGCTTCGTGGCCTCTGACAAAGTGACGGCGAAGCTGCAGGAAAGCCTGCATTATTTTGATCTGATCGTCGGCACCGAAGAGGAATTCCACATCGCCGGCGGGTCCACCGATACCATCGCGGCGCTGCGCGCGGTGCGGGCGGTGTCGGATGCGGTGCTGGTCTGCAAGCGCGGCCCGATGGGGGCGGTGGCCTTCGAAGGCGCAATCCCCGACAGCCTGGATGACGGGCAGACGGGCCCGGGCTTCCCGATTGAGGTGTTCAACGTGCTGGGCGCGGGCGACGGCTTCATGTCCGGGTTGATCAAGGGCTGGCTCGATGGCGAAGACTGGCCGACCGCATTGAAATACGCCAACGCCTGCGGGGCCTTCGCGGTCAGCCGCCATGGCTGCACCCCGGCCTATCCCAGCTGGGAGGAGCTGCTTTTCTTCTTCGAACGCGGGATTGTGCGCAAGGATCTGCGGAACGATCCGGAACTGGAACAGGTGCACTGGGCGACGAACCGCCATGGCGACTGGTCGACCGTGCGGACCTTCGCCTTCGATCACCGGCTGCAGTTTGAGGAAATGGACGGCTATACGCTGAAAAAGGGCGGGGCGTTCAAGAAGCTCTGCCTTGAAGCCGCGCTCAAGGTGCAGAACGGCCAGCCCGGCTATGGCATCCTGGTGGACAACCGCATCGGGCGCGAGGCGCTGCACGCGGCCAGCGGCACCGGATTGTGGATCGGACGTCCGACCGAGCTTCCCGGCTCGCGGCCGATCGATCTGGAGCCGGAACTGGGTCCCGATTGCGGGCAGCTGTCCGAATGGGCGCGCGAGAATGTGGTGAAGCTCCTGGTTTTCTGCCACCCCGACGACGACGCCGAAACCCGCGCCGCGCAGGAAGCGGTGGTCAAGCGGCTTTTCACGGCGGCGCGGCGCAACAAGCTGGAATTCCTGCTGGAAGTCATCCCGTCCAAGGTGGCGCCCTGCACCACTGACACGACGGCGACTCTGATCCGGCAGTTCTATGAGGCGGGGGTCTATCCCGACTGGTGGAAGCTGGAGCCAATGGCCGATGCCGAAAGCTGGGCCGCCGCGGTGGCCGCCATCGAAGCCTTCGACCCGAATGTCCGCGGCATCGTGGTGCTGGGTCTGGACGCGCCGGAAGCGGAACTCGCGGCATCGTTCGAAGTGGCGGCGCGTTTCGACATGGTGAAGGGCTTTGCCGTGGGCCGGACGATCTTCGGCGATGCGGCGCGGGCCTGGCTGAAAGGCGAGATCAGCGACGCGGCCGCGGTTGCGCAGATGGCGGAGCGGTTCACCCGGCTCTGCGGGGTCTGGGACGCAGCGCGCGCCAAGGTGAATTCCGTTGCGATGGGAGCGAAGTGATGGACAAGACAATCAGACTGACCGCCGCCCAGGCGATGGTCAAATGGCTCTCGGTGCAGATGACGGATGAGGGCGACAGGTTCATCGAAGGCATGTGGGCGATCTTCGGCCATGGCAACGTGGCCGGCATCGGCGAGGCGCTGCACGCCTATCGCGACGTGTTCCCCACATGGCGCGGGCAGAACGAACAGACCATGGCGCATGCGGCCATCGCCTATGCCAAGGCGAAGAAGCGGACGCGGGCCATGGCGGTGACATCGTCCATCGGCCCGGGATCAACCAATGTGGTGACCGCTGCCGCGCTGGCGCATGTGAACCGGCTGCCGCTGCTGGTGGTGGCGGGCGACATCTTCGCCACCCGCCGCCCCGATCCGGTGCTGCAGCAGGTCGAAGATTTCGACGACGGCACGGTGTCGGCCAATGATTGCTTCCGGCCCGTGTCGCGGTATTTCGACCGGATCACCCGGCCCGAGCATCTGCTCTATGCCCTGCCGCGAGCCCTGCGGGTGATGACCGATCCCGCCAATTGCGGCCCGGCGGTGCTGGCCTTCTGTCAGGACGTGCAGGCCGAAGCCTATGACTATCCGGCAGATTTTTTCGAACCGCGGGTTTGGCACATCCGCCGTCCGGCCCCCGATGCGGGGGAACTGGCGCGGGTGGCGGAACTGATCCGGGCGGCGAAAACCCCGGTGATCGTCTCCGGCGGCGGCACGATCTATTCCCAGGCCGAAGACACGCTTGCGGCCTTTGCCGAAAAGCACCGGATCCCCGTGGCCGAGACGCAGGCGGGCAAGTCCGGTCTGCCGCAAAGCCATCCGATGAATTTCGGCGCCTCGGGCGTCGACGGATCCGCGGCGGCCAATGCGGCGTCGCAGAAGGCGGATCTGGTGATCGGGGTGGGCACGCGCTTTCAGGACTTCACCACCGGCTCGCGCACGCTGTTCGGGCCGGACGCGAAGCTCGTGTCGATCAATATCCATGGCTATGACGCGGCCAAGCACGGGGCCGAAAGCCTGGTGGGCGATGCAAAGGTGACGCTGGAGGCGCTGACCGAGGCGCTTGGCGATTATCGGGCCGATGCGCCCGATGTGGCGGCCCGCGCGGACTGGCTGCGGGCGGTGGACGATCATTGCGCGCGCCCCGGCGATCAGGCCGCCCCGCCAACCGACGCCCAGGTGATCGGCGCGGTGCAGCGGGCCGCGACCCAAACTGCCGTCGCCATGTGCGCCGCGGGCACCATGCCCGGTGCGCTGAAGCTGCTCTGGCAACCGGGTCAGGGCGGCTATCACATGGAATACGGCTATTCCTGCATGGGCTATGAAGTGGCCGGCGCGATGGGGATCAAGCTGGCCTGCCCTGAACGTGAGGTGATCTGCTTCGTCGGCGACGGGTCCTATATGATGGCGAATGCGGAACTGGCCACGGCGGTGATGCGGCGCGTGCCCTTCACCGTGGTGCTGACCGACAACCGTGGCTATGGCTGCATCAACCGGCTGCAGACACTGGGCTGCGGCGGCGAGCCGTTCAACAACATGTATGTCGATTGCAACGTCGAGGATCAGCCCGAGATCGACTATGTGGCGCATGCCGCCGCCATGGGCGCGCATGCGGTGAAGGCCGCCGGGACCGATCAGCTTGAAGCGGAACTGCAGGCCGCGCGCGCGCGCAACATCCCCACGGTCATCGTCATCGACACGATCGCGCCGGATTTCCCCGGCACCGGCCTTGAGACCACCGCCGGCGAACATGGCCATTTCTGGGACGTCGCCGTGCCCGAAGTGTCCGACCGCCAGAAGCAGCGCGATTTCCATGCGCGCTACATCGCACAAACCGCGCGTCAGAGCCTGGTGAACTGACGCGCCCGGGAAGGACCACGACCATGATCCGGTTCGGCACCAATCCCATCGCCTGGGCCAATGACGACGACCAGACCCTTGGCGCCGACATCCCGACGGACCAGATCCTGAGCGAAGCCGCCGAAATCGGCTTCGACGGGATCGAAAACGGCCATCGCTGGCCCGATGACCCGGAGGCGCTGAAACAGCTTCTGGGCGGCTATGGGTTGGCCTTTATCTCGGGCTGGCACTCCCTGAACCTGCTCGTGAACCCCGTTGAGGCGGAAAAGGCGGCGATCCAGCCGCATCTGGACCGGCTGAAACACAATGGCTGCGGCGTCTGCATCGTTTGCGAGACATCGAATTCGATCCAGGGGCTGCCGGTGCCGCTGTCCGACAGCCCGGTGCTGAGCGCCGGCGCGATGCGCGACTTCGGCGCGAAGATCGAGGAACTGGCCGACTTCATCGCCGGGCAGGGCATCGCGCTGGTCTATCACCACCACATGGGCACCGTGGTCGAAACCCCGGACGAGATCGACGCGTTCATGAATGCGACCGGCCCGGCCACGCGGCTGCTTTTCGACGCGGGCCATTGCTATTTTGGCGCCAATGGCGGCGATCCGGCGCCGGTCCTGCGGAAATACGCGGGGCGGGTCAGCCATTTTCACGCCAAGAACGTACGCCCGGCGGTGATGGCCCAGGCCCGCGCGACCGGCATGTCCTTCATGGACGGGGTGCGCGCCGGGGTCTTCACCGTGCCCGGCGATCCCGAAGGCGGGATCGACTTCGCGCCGCTTCTGGGGATCCTCAAGGACACCGGCTATGACGGCTGGATCGTCATCGAGGCCGAACAGGACCCGGCGCTGCGCAACCCTTTCGATTATCAGTCCCTGGGTCTGCGGACCCTCAAGACACTCAGCAGGAAAGTGGATCTGACATGACCGACCTTCTGAAAAAGCCTTTCGGCACCCGTGGCAAGGTGCATGCGATCACGCCTCAATCCGCCGGGTGGCGCTATGTGGGTTTCGACCTGCACCGCCTGCGCGCGGGCGACACAGTGGCGGAGACGACCGGCGGTGACGAGGTCATCCTGGTCATGGTCGAAGGCAAGGCCGCCATCACCGGAGCCGGGCAGGACTGGGGCGTTCTGGGCGCGCGCATGAACGTGTTCGAAAAGACCCCGCCCCATTGCCTCTATTTGCCCAACGGCAGCGACTGGCAGGCGGCAGCCGAAACCGATTGCACCATTGCCGTCTGCAAGGCCCCGGGCAAATCCGGCCATGCCGCGCGCCGGATCGGTCCCGACGGCATCACCCTGACTGCCCGCGGCGAAGGCACCAATACCCGCCATATCAACAACATCGCCATGGAGGCCGAGGATTACTGCGACAGCCTGCTGGTGACCGAGGTTTTCACCCCGGCGGGCCATTGGTCGAGCTATCCCAGCCACCGCCATGACGAGGACGACTTCCCCCGGATCACCTATCTGGAGGAAACCTATTATCACCGCCTCAACCCCGCGACCGGCTTCGGCATCCAGCGCGTCTATACCGACGACCTGACCCTGAACGAAACCATGGCGGTCCATGACGGCGATGTGGTGTGCGTACCCAAGGGTCACCATCCCTGCGGCGCGCCCTATGGGTTCGAGATGTACTATCTGAACGTCATGGCCGGTCCCCGCCGAAACTGGCGGTTCGTTCCCGACCCGAATGTCGAACACCTGATGAAGTGATGATCGCCTCCCGCGCGACGGCCGCCCGCATGGCGGCCGTTGACGGGTGTTGGGTCAAAGGTTCTGTCCGCCCGACACCTCGATCCGCTGCCCGGTAATCCACTGGCTCCCCCCGGTCAGCAGGCTGGCAATGGCGTCGCCGATATCGTCGGGCTGGCCCGCCCGCCCCATCGCGGTCGCGGCGGCGACCATCTGGTTCACGGCTTCCACATCGCGTACCACGCCGCCGCCGAAATCGGTTTCGATCGCACCGGGCGCGATGGTGTTGACGGCGATCCCGCGGGGCCCGAGCTCCTGCGCGAGATAACGGGTGAACACCTCAACCGCGCCTTTCATGGCGGCATACGCGGCGTAGCCGGGAAAGGTGAAGCGCGCCAGACCGCTGGACAGATTCACGATGCGGCCCCCTTCTTCGATCATGGGCAGCAGCGTCTGCGTCAGGAAGAACACGCCCTTGAGATGCACGTTCATCAGGCTGTCGAAGTCTGCTTCCGTCGTTTCGGCGATTGAGGCGTGGATGCCGTGGCCCGCATTGTTGACCAGGTAATCGAAGCTATCGCGGCCCCAGGTGTCCCGCAACGCTGCGGCAAGCGCGTCCCGAAACGCCGCAAATTGGGTGGTGTCGCCGGTGTCGAGCTGCAGGGCGGCGGCGCGCCCACCTGCAGCTTCGATGGCGGACACGACGTCGTCGGCGTCAGTGCGCCGGGTGTGATAGGTCAGCACGATCCCGCAGCCTTCGCGTGCGAGCTTCATTGCGGTGTTGCGGCCGAGCCCGCGGCTTCCGCCGGTGATGACTGCGATCTTGGTCATGGGGTATCTCCGTTTCGTCAGGGTATGGCCTGAAACTAGCGATCGGCCCGGTCCCGTGCCTGCCCGTTCGTCGCCAAGACTTGCCTAATTCTATGGATGGAGATGTTTTTCGCACCGCCTGGGCGCCATGTGATATATGCTGCCAGACAGGAAGAGGCACAGCATGATCCATACCGCCCTGATCGACGACATCCGCGAATTTTCGATGCAAAGACCAAAAATTGCTCAACATTATCCGACCGCTATTCCCGGTCTGGCGGTGCTGTGCGATCCCGCGCCGACGGCCTTCGAAGCGATGGTGTACGATCCTGTGGTTTGTCTGGTTCTCCAGGGGGCCAAAGAAACCCGCGTCGGCCAGCGCTGCGTCAAATTCGGCGCGGGCGAGTCCCTGATTGTGAGCCATACGCTCCCGGTCATTGCCGCGATCACCGAGGCGAGCCCCGAGACACCTTATGTCGCGATGATCCTTTCCGTTGATCTTGGCATCGCGCGCAGCCTCTATCACGACGTCGGCGACCGGGGCCCCGTCGATGACACCACGCAAAGCCTTGTCGCGTTCGCAACGGCGCCGGAGCTTGTGGACGCCTTCGCCCGTCTGTTCCGGGTCAGCCGGGATCCGGTTGAAGCGGCGGCGCTGGCGCCGTTGATCATCCGCGAAATTCACTTCCGTCTGTTGCAGGCAGACCATGGGGCGATGCTGCGTCAGATGCTGCGGCGGGACAGCGCTGCCAGCAAGATCGGGCGGGTGATCGCGGCGCTGCGGGCCGATCTTGCCGCAACCATCACGGTGCCCGAAATGGCCGAGATGGCGGCGATGAGCGTTTCCGCCTTTCACGATCACTTCAAATCCATCACGGGCACGTCGCCATTGCAGTATCGCAAGGATCTCAGACTGACCGAGGCCCGGCGCCTGTTGCTGCAGACCGGCGGTCCTGTGTCCTCTGTCGCGTTCGATGTGGGATATGAAAGCCCGACGCAGTTCAGCCGGGAATATGCCCGCAAATTCGGCGCCTCGCCGCGTCAGGATCTGGCCCAGATCAGCGCGGCGTAACCTGTTGCGCATGACCTGAGCGTTGCTTTGAGCTTCGCCGAGCTCACCGTCGACCAGAGCGCCGGCACGAACGCCGTCATCACCGCCGCAGCCGAAACAATCATCCTCCAGGGCTTCATCGGGACAATCGATCAGAACGATTTCGTGTAGATGGGGCGCTGGCCAGGCTTGTGGCGCCCAGCGTGGGACGAATCGCACCGTTAGACTCTATCTCCGGTTGTTGATAGGGAGGCCCGCAAGAACGGACGTTGGGCATCCAAGCGACAATAGGCGATAAATTTGGCGCTAGTTGACTGTGCCGTTTGCCGACGTACAGACAGTCGTAGACGTCGGACCAGATGGATGACATTGACGTCCTTGCAACTTGTACCAGTGGTGGAGAGAGTCTTGTCTGAGTTGAGCAACACCCAGAAGCGCGAGCTGATCTATGTCAGCGAGCGGATCAAGGAAATCGCAGTTGAAAAGGCGCGGCTGGAGGAAATCCGTGATACGCTCGATGCGGGTACCAAGGATCTGACGGAATCGGAACGCCGCCAGCGCATCTATGCTGTCGAAAGGCTACGGCGCCTTGATGACGAACGGGTCGAAGCTTTGGCGCTGCGTCGCTCGTATCTGGACGACGCCTGAACTGTGGCAGAAAGATCGCCTTGCGGGGCGTTTCAGTTTACTCCAGTAAAATATAGGTGCCTTTAGGACGGTCATGAAAACCAACGTATGCTGAACGACAAGAAAATTAAGCGGGTTATCCTGCACGCCGGTCTGCCGAAGACCGCAACCACTTCGATCCAGAACGCCTGTTTCGCCCAGAAGCAGGCACTCCTCGATCACCATGGCATCCTTTATCCGGGCCAAGAGCCGAACCACACCAACGCGCTTTGCACGGCTTTCCTGACTGATCCGAGAACGCATATTTCCAATATGATGGCCGGGCAGAACGACCTGGACAGTCTGCTGGAAAAAGCGGCGGATATTCGTGCTGCGCTGGTGCATGAGATTCACGCTACAGCCCCCGAAACCGTGTTGTTTTCAGCCGAAGGCATGTCCAACCTGGCAGCGCCGGAGTTGGAAAAGTTCCGCGATTGGGCGCTGAGTTTCGCCGAAGAATTGTCGGTTTTCTATATCTTACGCAATCCGATCAGCTACACGACCAGCGTCATCCAGCAGCACCTGAAGGGAGGAGACGTTCTTGAGCATATGTTCAAGAAGTTGCCGTTGCCCAATATCAAGGGCCGCTTGACCGGTTCGATCCGTGCTTTCGGGCGTGAGAACGTTGCCGCATATGTCTTTGAGGAACTAGTGTCCAACGAAGGCGGGGTCGTTGCGGGTTTTCTGGATATCGTCGGACTGCGCGATGGAACGACCCGCGACGCAATCGTGTCACAACAGAACTTCGACAACCAATCCTTGTCGCATGAGGCTGCGCTGATCCTGTCGAGCCTGAACCGTCAGCGTCCTGCGTTTGTCAATGGTCGGCTTGGCCCGTATCGCGCGATGAACGAGTTACCGACCATCTCAGCCATTCGGGGCGACAAATTCCGCCTGCCGCCCGATGTGGCTGCCCGGGTGCTGGATGAAAGCCGGCCCGATATCGACTGGGTGCGTGAGACATTCGGCATCAACGCGTATGACGATTTGCAGCCGCCGCCGCCGCCCAAAGATCGCGAGATGCTGCCCGAAGCGACAATCGATTCCATTGCGGTGACTATGTCCAACCTTCTGAATGATCGTCAGGTCAATGCGTTGGTGAACCGTGCCCGCGTGTTGCACCGTGATGGCCGTATGGATGAAGTGCGCCCGCTGGCCGAGAACGTGCTGCGTATCCGTCCTAATCGCCCCCTGCCCGAGTTCATGGCCAAAGCGATGGAGACGCCGCGATGACCGCTCTAGCCGGCTTACCGCGCGGGCGCCTGTGCGGTTTCGATAGCTAACCCCGATCATTTGCCGAGGCGTGCCGTCGAAACGCGTGCCCCCAGCCACGGATCAAGTCATGTCCAAAAGTGTTCAAGACCCGCTTCTTCAGGAAGCCAAATCAAAGGCGGCGCATGACCCGTTGATTCAGGATCTGTTCGACGAAGAATACTATCTTCGACAGAATCCTGACGTCGCCGCGGCCAAGGTAGATCCGCTGAGCCATTTCTTGAGCGAAGGCTGGCGTGAGGGGCGTGATCCAGCACCGGATTTCGATCTTAACTATTACGTGGCCCATCATGGGCTGTCGGCGGACCAGAACCCGCTGTTACACTATGTCGAGTTTGGAAAAGACGCAGGGCTTGAAACGTGCGAGCCGCCAAACCGGTTTGATCTGGATGACGCCACTCTTGCTCAGCTGCGCGCGGAATTCGACGCCGATTTTTACCGCGAGCATAATGAAGATGTGGTCAAAAGCGGCGTAGATCTTTTCGCTCACTATATGATCGACGGCTGGCGTGAAGGGCGCGATCCCTGCGACTGGTTTTCAACGCGCTTCTATCTGGAAAATAATGCTGATATCCGTGCGGCGAACTTCAATCCATTCGTGCATTACATTCGGTCCGGGCGCGACGAAGGCCGCCCTTGCCGACCCGAAGCGACGAGTCCAGAGCCGAAAACCTTCATCGAAGATATTCCACATCGTGATCTTCTGGAAGAGCAGTTCGATGCGGATTACTATCTGAAGAAGAATAAAGACGTCGCTGATCAGCAAGTTGATCCTTTTGAACATTATATGGAATTCGGCTGGCGCGAAGGGCGTGATCCATCCCCGCAGTTTTCCACCCATTTCTATCTTAGAAACAACGCCGACATTCGCGCCGCGGGTCTCAATCCCTTCCTGCACTATGTTTTGCATGGCCGCAAAGAAAAGCGGCCGGGGCGGCAAGTATCTCATTGGACCGAGATCGCGGGGCTGCGCAATCTTTCGGCTGCTGATCGGGACGCACTTCAGGCGGCCTTCGATGGAAAATTTTATCTTGAAGAGTATGCCGACGTTGCGGAAGGCGATGCCGATCCATTTTCACACTTTATGATCTATGGCTGGCGTGAGGGTCGTGATCCCTCGCCATATTTTTCGACGCAATTCTATCTGGACAACAACGCGGATATTCGGTCTAGCGGTGTCAATCCATTCGTTCATTATATATTGCATGGCGAATCCGAAGGGCGCCAGGCAGCTCCGAAGATCAAACGCGAGCTGGATCTTAGAAGAATAAATTGGGATGCGTGTCCAGAAGATCAACTCGCGGACATCATGCCATATTTTGATGCAGATTTTTATCGTGAGAGATACCCAGAGGTTTCGTCCCTCGGCATTCACCCCGCTGTTCATTACCTGATGGTTGGTGCTTCTTTCGGGTACGATCCTGCTCCGGATTTTTCGACAAACTACTATCTAAAATGCTACGCGGATATTCGCGACACGGGGACAAATCCCTTCGTTCATTACTGCAGATATGGCAAGGCGGAGCTGCGCCAGACGCAGTCCTATATTGAACGTGCGCGCCCCGGGTTTCGCCCGAAGGTGTCTGTGATCATCCCGAACTACAATCATGCGCCATATTTGCGTCAGCGGATCGAGTCGATTGCCTTTCAGACCTACGACAATATCGAGCTGATTATTCTCGATGACAAATCTCCCGACAACAGTCAGCAGGTTATTCGGGATGTCGTTGCCGATCTGGAAATTGACGCGCGTCTGGAATTTAATGAAGTCAACTCCGGGAACGTGTTCGCGCAATGGCGTAAGGGCCTGTCGTTGGCGACAGGCGATCTTGTGTGGATTTGCGAGAGCGATGATTTCTGCGAACCGACCTTCCTGGAGAACCTGGTTCCAGCATTTGCGGATGAGTCCGTGAATATCGCTTTTGGAAGAATCCAGTTCTCGGATGCAGATGGAAATTTTAAAGAAGGCCTAGACCAATATCGCGAAGGCGCCGAGCAAGGTATTTGGGACGACACCCTGACCCGACCCGCCGCGCAGTGGTTCAATGGTGGTTTTGGCGTAAACAACGTCATCGCCAACGTCGGCGGATGCGTTTTCCGCCGTATGGATCTTCCTGCGAAAGTCTGGGACGAGGCGCGCACCTTCAAGATCTGCGGCGACTGGTTTCTGTATTTGCACATCGCCGGGGCAGGGCAGGTTACCTTTGAACCGCGCGCTGTTTCCAGTTTCCGCCAGCACAGCGCCAACACATCAGCGACGAATTTTCATCGCAAGTATTATTACGATGAAAACATCCGTATTCTCGAACTTCTGATCTACAGCTGGGATATCAGTGCTCAAACCCGGCACAAGTTTTTGGGCAAGGTTCGCGCCCAGTACAGGCATTTCAAGCTAAGCGACGAGTTGGGAGATTTCGATGAGGTCTTCAATACGGATCGATTGCTGAAAGCCACGCGGGGATCCCGGCATATACAGCTTTATTTCTTGGGCTTCCATCCCGGCGGTGGGGAGTTGTTTCCGATCAATATGGCCAATGCCTTCCTTGAGGAGGGGCATATGGTGTCGATGGTCGCCGTCGATCTCAACCATGTTAACGAAGATATGCGTAAAAAGCTCGACCGGCGCATTCCCGTTTATCATACCTTTAATCTTAATGACATGGGCCGCGCGGAGTTTTTGCACGCGGCCGGTGTGTCGGTGATCAATAGCCACGTGGCCAGCTGCGACGCCATTCTGGCGAATATCAATGACGATCCAATCGAAGCGCCCTACGTGGTCACCCTGCACGGGTCTTATGTCGGGCTGGAAGACGCTCCGGCTTCGATCGTGTCCTGGATTCTGAACAATGCGACCACCTGGATTTATACCGCCGACCGCAACCTAGAGTTTTTTGCCGACCGCACAGCCGCCCATGATCGCTTCCTGAAACTCCCGAACGCCATGCCGCGCGACCCGCGCCCGGCACCGTTTACGCGGGCGGAACTGGGCATCGCTGACGGCGATACCGTCTTCACGCTCGTCGCCCGGGGGGTGAAGCGGAAAGGCTGGCGCGCGGCGGTGGAGGCCTTCCGGATGCTGCGCGAAGAACGCGGCATGGCGAACGCACATTTGCTGATGATCGGCGAAGGGGACTCCACCGACGACGCGCGCGATCGGTCCCGCGATCTGCCGAATCTGCACTTTCTGGGGTACCAATCGGCCATCAACGGCATTCTGCGTCTGTCAGATTGCATGATCCTGCCGACCCGGTTCGAAGGTGAATCTTATCCGCTCTGCCTGATTCAGGCGCTGCAGGAAAAGGTGCCCGTCATCGGAACCGATATCGGCGAAATCCGCAGCATGATGACCAGCCAGAACCGCCTGGCGGGGCTGCTGCTCAAGAACCAACGCGACAGCGGTTCATATTTCATGGCGCTTGCCGATTCGATGGAACGGATGTGCGACGCGGAATTCAGGGAGTCCTTCTATCCGGTTGCAGCGGAAATCGCGCCGCGCTTCGATATCCAGAAGCTGGCGCAATCCTATATCGAGGTTTTCGACTGCTCCGTCGAAGATTTCCGGACAGACATGAAGCAGTCTTGAGCCGTCCTGGCCCGGGCTGCCAACGGCAAAAAATCGCCCAAAAATATAGCTGGCTTCGCCAAATCCGAGCGCTGGCGCTACAACTCTAGACCGCTATGTCCTAGGTCATCGCGCTAGAGCGGCGGGATCGACGGCGCCTTAACCCCTCCTTGGGCAAAGGTGTCCTGGCGATTCTGCCGCAAGCAACTTGATCGTGCATTCAGAAGGGTGATCCGTGACCGTAGACATCTATGATGTGACGCAGGCAGATGGGCTTAGTCTTGAAGAACTGACGCTCTATCATCTGATCAACGACTACCGGATCGCCAATAATCTGGCTCCGATCGCCTTGTCGAACAGCCTGACTGTCACGGCCGGCCGCCATGCGCTGGACACGCTCTATAATATTTGGGAGGCCGGTTTGGTGCTTCCCGCAGGAGCAGGCCTGCACAGTTGGAGCGACGCCCCCTATTATGACGATCACAGTGATCCCAGCGTCATGTGGTATGCGCCGCAGCGTCTGGGCACAGGCTATATCACAGCGAGCTATGAAATCTCGGCGGCGGGGTTTGACAGCATCCAGGATGCATTTGTCGGCTGGCAGGGGTCAGCGTCGCATAACGATGTGATCCTGACACAGAACAACTGGGCAGGCCGGACCTTCAACGCGATGGGGATCGGCGTGGAATCCGACCCGTCGGTCAGCACCTATGGCGGCAAGGTCTATAATGTCTGGTTCGGCACCGTAGACGACCCGGCCGGGGCGCCGGTGATCTATGGCGATGACACCGACGACACAATCCTTGGCACCACCTTCGCAGATGAAATTCAAGGCGGCTTGGGCAACGACGTGATAT
>JAGQRU010000123.1 GCA_020425105.1 Paracoccaceae bacterium | reverse complement strand
TTCGCGCGCCTGTCCAAACACTTGCGCCTTTCGGCGGCGAGCCTGCGGCTTCTGCGCGCCGCCGAACGCATCCTGCCGGAGGACGACGCGGTGGGCGAAGAATTCCGGGCGCTGCGCGCGGGCCGGTCGGGGCGGCTGCATATCGCCATCGAATGCCATGCCTGTTTCGACTGGCTGCTGCCGGTGCTGGAACATTTCCGCAAGGCCTGGCCCGATATCGACGTGGATATCCGCCCGGGCCTGTCCTTCGCCGCGCTGCCCGCGCTGGCGCGGGAGGAAGTGGATCTGGTGGTGTCCTCGGACCCCGAGGATCTGGACGGGATCACCTTCACGCCGCTGTTCGACTACGACCCGGTCTTTGTCGCGGCGGCGTCCCATCCGCTGGCGGAAAAGCCCTATGTCGAGGCCGCCGATTTCGCCGGTCAGACGCTGATCACCTATCCGGTGGATCCCGCACGGCTGGACGTCTTCACCGAACTTCTGACGCCTGCGGGGATTGCGCCGCGCGCGGTGCGGCAGGTGGAACTGACCGCCGTGATCCTGATGCTGGTGGCGTCGAACCGCGGGGTGGCGGTGTTGCCCGACTGGGTGGTGCGGTCGGTGCGCGGCAACCCGGATTACGCGATCCGGCCCCTGACCCGGGACGGCGTGACCCGGCGGCTTTACGCGGCCACCCGGACCGAGGATCTGGCGCGGCCCTATCTGGCCCATGTGCTGCGTCTGGCGCGCAGCGAACCGGTGAAGCTGCTGCGCGGCTGACGGGGTGCGCCTTGCCTTGCCCAACGGGGCCGTGGCGCGTATACGCGCCGCTTGAATCAACGGAGCATCGGCATGCAGGGCAGCGCAAATCTTAACGTCATGATCAAGGCCGCGCGCAAGGCGGGGCGGTCTCTGGTCAAGGATTTCCGCGAAGTCGAAAACCTTCAGGTGTCGATGAAGGGCGCGGGCGATTTCGTGTCCAAGGCCGATACGACGGCGGAAGACATCCTGAAGGAAGAATTGCTGGGCGCCCGCCCGTCCTATGGCTGGCTGGGCGAAGAGCGCGGCGAGGAGCCGGGGCAGGACCCCACGCGCCGCTGGATCGTCGATCCGCTGGACGGCACCACCAACTTCCTGCACGGCATGCCGCATTGGGCGGTGTCCATCGGTCTGGAACACAAGGGCGAGATGGTCGCGGGCGTGATCTTCGACCCGGCCAAGGACGAGATGTTCTATGCCGAAAAGGGCAAGGGCGCGTGGCTGAACCAGAGCCAGCGGCTGCGGGTTTCCGGGCGTTCGAAGATGATCGAGGCGGTGTTTGCCACGGGGCTGCCCTTTGGCGGGCGGCCCGATCTGCCGGCGACGCTTCAGGATCTGGCGCGGCTGTTGCCGCAATGCGCTGGTGTGCGGCGCTGGGGGGCGGCAGCGCTCGACCTCGCTTATGTGGCGGCGGGCCGGTATGACGGGTTCTGGGAACGCGGGCTGCAGCCCTGGGACATGGCGGCCGGGATCGTCATCGCGCGCGAGGCCGGGGCTTTCGTGGAACCGGTGCGCGAAGGCCGGGACATTTTCGCCGATCGCGGCGTGATCGCGGTCAATGACCCGCTGAGCGGGCCGTTCATCAAGACCATCCGCGATCAGGCGTAAGCCGGCTCAGCGCCGCCGGGTGACCGGCGGAACCCGGGTGACGGAAGTCGGCTTGGACGTCGCCTTGGGGGTTGGCTTGGGGCGCCCGCCCCGGGGCACCCGCGGCACGCGGGAGCGGGTCAGGCGATAGCGCGCCTCGGGATGGTCGGGATGGCCGTGGGTGCGGCGCCAGAAGCGCGGCCCGCCGGACCGCAGCCAGACCGGCAGCATCAGCACCGCGCCCAGCACGAAGCCGCCCGCATGCGCCCAATAGGCCACCCCGCCCATGTCCGTGGGCGCGCCCAGCCCGTTGAATACCTGCAGACCCAGCCACAGCCCCAGCGTGATCCATGCCGGGACCGGGATCACCCGGATGATGACGATCAGAAAGATGAAGATGTCGATCCGGGCCAGCGGGAACATCAGCAGATAGCCCCCCATCACCCCCGCAATCGCGCCCGAGGCGCCGACAATGGGCACGGTGGAGCCCGGGTCGGCCGCCACCTGGATCAGTCCGGCGCCGATCCCCGACAGCAGATAGAACCCCGCGAAGGGCACATGACCAAGGCGGTCTTCCAGATTGTCGCCGAAGATATGCAGGTAGAGCATGTTGCCCAGCAGATGCATCCATCCGCCATGCAGGAACATGGCCGTGATCAGGGTTTCCAGCCCCTGACCGGCACCGATCCGGGCCGGGACGGCGCCCCAGACCAGAAAGAAGCTCTGCAGCGCCCCCGGGTCGGCAAACAGAGGCAGCGTCGCCAGAAACGCCGCCACATTCGCCGCGATCAGCCCATAGGTGACATAGGGCGTGCGGGTGGCCGGGTTATGGTCGCGAATGGGGATCATGCAGATCAGGTGCGGGCACGGGGGGCACAGGTCAAGGCGGGGATCGTCGCAGCAGGGATGATTCGAAAATGTGACGCACAGTTATGTGACGTTTTCTTGACATTAACCTTTCATAGGCAATCATTATGGGATGAAACCCATTTTGATGACCGCCCTGCTCTGCGCGGCGATGGGTTCCCCCGCCGCAGCAGAGACCTGCCCGCCACCGCTGGCTTTCGAGTCACGCAAGGCACAATTGCTTGAAACCCTGCAAGGCACCCGCAACGAAAATGCCGGGCGCTTTCTGACACGTGAATTGCTGGCGCTGTGGTCCACAGCGCCGGATCGCAGGGCGCAGACGCTTCTGGATCTGGGGATGGAGTTGCGCGACCGCCAGGCCTTCGATGCCGCCGAAGGCGTGTTCGAACAGCTCATCGCCTATTGCCCGGCCTATGCCGAAGGGTACAACCAGCGCGCGTTTCTGCGCTATCTGGTGCGCGACTTCGACGGGGCGCTGGCCGATCTGGATGCCGCCCTGACGCGCGACCCGCATCACGCCGCGGCCATGGCCGGAAAAGCCATGGCGCTGATGCAGCTTGGCCGCGTCGCGGAAGGGCAGGAGACCCTGAGGCTGGCCCTGCAGCTCAATCCATGGCTGCCCGAACGGCGCATGCTGATCACCCCGCCCGGCGAATTGCTCTAGCTTCCGGGGCTTTACATGCGCGCACCGCATGGCTAGGCCCGAACCATGGCCCGCGTGGTGGAATGGTAGAGACAGGGGACGTGGTATCCCGGCGTTTGGTCCGGGAAGCGCCTTGTTTTCATAGTCTTAGGGCGATAGTGGAGGTTCTGGGCCCGAAATGGGCGCAGGACGCGCCGTGCGGGCGTGGTGGAACGGTAGACACAAGCGACTTAAAATCGCTAGAGCTTAGCTCGTGCGGGTTCGACTCCCGCCGCCCGCACCAAGAACTCCATACAAACATGCAATTGCAGGATGGCGTCGCTTGCGGGGGCTCGGCGCCTGGTCTTTCAACGGCAGATGCCGCCGGTCGTCGACCTCTGGCACATGTGCCAAATGGTGGACGGCGTCACGGGGGACCCTGGGGCATACCTTCCGAACGTCGGAGGCATTTTCGGCGGCGTGCCGTGATCTGAGACCGCGCGTCCCGCTTGAATTCCCCCCAGTGGTTGCGTGTCCCGATCCCGGCCTCATCGCCTCGCGGTTAGGCCGCGAGGCGTTTGCGAATTCAGGGGAACGTCACAGGGCGAGAAGCGCGCGCCCCACACGGCGCGGGCCTTAGACCGTGACGGCTGAATGCGCGGCGCCTGTTTGCCCAAGTTCCGAGATCAACAGCGTGTCATCGAGCCGGATCATGTTCGCGACCGGTGCGTTGATCAGGGTGCCAAAGCCCAACGCCTGTCTTAGACAACGCGCCGCGGCGCCGGTCGCCATGCGCAGTGCCTGGGCCTTGGGCACCCCGACACCGTCGACCAGCACCTGCAAGGCACGGGTCATTTCAAGATCCGCACCCGCCAGGGTGCCGTTTTCCAATGTCAGGCGGCCTTCGTGCCGCAGCACGCGCCGACCGTTGAGGCGAAACTCGGTGATCGTTGAGCCGACGGTCGACATGGCATCCGTCACAAGGAAGACCTCACCGGGGCCCCGTTTGGCATCAAGGGCCGCGCGCATGCTGGCGGCGTGGACGTGGATGTCGTCGGCGATGAGACCGGCGGAGACCGCCCTTGCCTGCAACGCAGCGCCGACAAGCCCCGGTTCGCGGTTGCCCATCTGGCTCATCGCGTTGAAAAGATGGGTGACGCATTTCGCGCCCGCATCGAACGCCGCCATCGCATCATCAAAGCTGCAATCGGTATGGCCGAGCGACACGATCACCCCCGCCCGTGCCAGCCGCCCGATCTGGTCGGGTGTGACGTTTTCGGGGGCGACGGTCACCATCACGTTTGGCAGGCGGCTTGCGGCGTCGATCAGGAACGCCTCGTCCGCAGGCTCCATCGGCCGGATCAGCGCCGGATCATGGGCGCCCTTCCGCGCGATGGACAAATGCGGTCCTTCAAGGTGGATCCCGACGATCCCCGGAACCTTCGCCGCGATGGCCTGCGCCACCGCGTCCACGGCGGCCCGGGTCCGTTCTGCTGTGTCGGTGATGAGCGTCGGCAGCAGCGCGCGCGTGCCGGTGCTGGCATGGGCCTCGGCGATGGTCTTCAGCCCGTCCGGCGATGTCTCATCGTTGAACATCACCCCGCCGCCGCCATTGACCTGCAGATCGACAAAGCCGGGCATCAGCGTGCCCCCGTCGCATGTGGCTATGGCGCAGCCGGCGGGCAGGTCCACGGGGTCGCAGACCGCACGCACGATGTCATCCTCGATCAGCAGGGCCTTGTCCGTATGGAGCGTTTCTCCGTCGAAGATATCGGCCCCGATATAGGCGTGCCTGGTCATACCGTTTCCGTCACTTTTTTGAGGTGGCGGGGTTCGTCCGGGTTGATGCCCCGGGCGCGTGCAACCTGTTCGACCATGGCGTAGAACGAAACGATGAGCGCGATGGGATCGGTCACGGGGTGGTCGGTGCGGGCGGCGGGCAGCCGGTTCGCCGCCTGGGCCTGGTCGGAACTGATGAAGACCTTCGCGCCCTTGGCCGCGATCTGGTCCGCGACCTCGACGATGGAGGGCTCCGCCGCGTCTCCGGCGCAGAGAACCAGCACCGGAAAGCCCCGGTCCACAATCGACACCGGCCCGTGCAGCACCTCTGCCGACGAATAGGATTCGGCGTGCAACTGGCAGGTTTCCTTGAATTTCAGCGCCGCCTCGTTCGACAGCGCGAAGGCCGGGCCGCGTCCGAGGCAGAAGAGCGATTGCGCGCGCGCCAGATCCTGCACCAGATCGCCCCAGTCCTGCCGCGTGGCCGCGTCCAGCACAGCCGGCAGCGCGTGGATCGCCTTGAGCAGATCCGCGTCCTGCTGCCATTCCGCCAGCAGCCACACCGCCGAGACCACAGAGGTCACGAAGGTCTTGGTCGCGGCCACGCTCTGTTCGACGCCCGCGTGCAGCGCCAGCGCGTGCTGGCTGACCTTGGCGAGATCGCTGTCGGTGTGATTGGTCAGCGCGAGGCTCAGCGCGCCCTCGGAGCGGGCCATCTCGGCCATGCGCACGATGTCGGGGCTTTTGCCGGATTGCGAGATCGCAAGGCTCGCCGCGTCGGCGAGCTTCAGTTTGCGCGCATAGATGGAGGCGATGGAGGGGCCCACGGACGCCACGGGCACACCGGCGACCAGTTCGCTGGCGTATTTGAAATAGGTGGCCGCGTGATCCGAAGACCCGCGCGCGACCGAGATGAAGAAGGCCGGATCCTTGTCGCGCAGCGCATCGGCGGCCTTGCGCATGTCCGCCGCTCCGTCGCGCAACAGGGTTTCGACGGCCGATGGGATTTCAAGGATTTCCCGACGCATATGGGTCTGGGCTGACATGGCTAGTCCTTTACAAGCTTGAGTTCGGCGACGAAGTTGTAGGCGTCGCCGCGATAGAGGGACTGGGTGAATTCGACGATGCGCCCGCTTTCGGTGAAAGAGGTGCGTTCGATGTTGAGCCCGGCATTGCCGGGGGTTACGGCCAGCAGTTCCGCGTTGGCCTCCGAGATGTTGATCGCCGCGATCTTCTGAAGCGCGCGCACCGGGCGCACGCCGGACTGGTCCAGCACCTCGTAAAGCGAGCTTTCCACGATCAGCGGGTTGGGCAGGATGTCGGTGGGCAGCGAGGCGCGTTCGATCGCGATGGGCTCGCCATCCGCCAGCCGCAGGCGCACGATCCGCGCCACCGAATCCTCGGGCGCGAGGTTCAATGCCGCCGTTTCCTCGGGCGAGGGCATATAAAGCCCGCGCTCCAGCCACCGGGTCGTCGCGTTCTTGCCGCGCTGCGCCATGTCTTCGGAAAAAGAGGTCAGCCGGGTCAGCCGCTGTTCGATATGTTCCGGTTTCGAGGCGATGAAGGACCCGGAGCCCTGGCGCTGGACGATGATGCCATCCTCGGCCAGCGCCTGGATCGCCTTGCGCACGGTGACGCGCGAGAAATCGGTGATCGCGGCAAGCTCGCGCTCGGGCGGCAGGGGGCTGCCCGGCGGCAGAACGCCTTGCGACACGCCATCGGTCAACCGCTGCCGCAACTGCACATAGCGCGGGCCCGCATCGGCGCGAAACCATTCCTTCGGCTCAAGAAACTCGGCAACCCTCATGCGGATCCTCTCTGTGTGTCAAAAGCCTTGGCCGCGAGGCGCAGCGCGCCGTCCAGCGCGGTGCCTTGCGCGGGCTGGATATGTGCCTGATGGGCGGGCGCGAGATAGGGCGCATAATGCGGCCCGACCCCGCCGGCGAGGCAGAGGGCGGCGCCGGGCGCAAGGCCGTTGGTGTCGATGCAGCGGTCGAGATAGGCCGCGCCGTGCTGCATCAGGGTTCGCCCGGTCGCGTCGCCGGCGTCGGCGGCCTCGATCACCGTGCGGGCAAGCCCGGCAAAATCGCCCGGTGTCGCGGCGGTGGCGAAGGCGACGATGCCGCTCAGCCCGCTTCCGAACCGTGCAAGAAGCGCCTGCGTGAGCGGGCTATGCGCCTGCAACCCGTCATGGGCCAGCATCGTCCGGCGCAGCGCGGTGCGCCCGAGCCACGCGCCCGACGCCTGATCTGCGAGGTTGTTCCCCCAGCCGCCGAAGAAACGCAGCGCGCTTCCGGTCTGGCCCGCGACAATGGTGCCGGTGCCGATCGCGGCAAGCATCCCGTCCCGGTCGCCCAACGCGCCCGCGACCGAGGTGACGCGGTCGTCGGTGACGGCGACCTGCCCGAAGGTCAGGGCGCTTGCCATGGTTTCGGCGTCCTGCGGGGACATGATCCCCGCCAGCCCGACATGCGCGGTGCAGCGGCTTTGCCAGTCCGAATCGAGACCAGCATCCGCGGCGGCCGTTTGCAGGGCCTCACGGACGGAGCGAATCGTCAGGGCGGGGTTGGAGTTGAAATTGGCGGGCCCGCCGCGCGCCTCGCCCACACGTGCGCCGTTTGCGTCTATAATGGCAACGCGGCAGCCTGTGCCGCCACCATCGACGCCTGCGAGCAAATATGAGGGGTTCCGTGTCATGGAGATACCTATACCATACCTATCCGGGATTACAACAACCAATTTAAAACCATAAGGCCCTGATTTCCTTGGTTGGCGGTAAAAAATCGACCGAATGGAAAAAATTGGTAGACAAAAGGTATTGTTTCGGTATTGTCCGTAGAAACCATTAGGAGCCACCCGATGCCAATGTCCGCCCCCTTGACCCAGCCCGGAACAGACGCGCTGTCGCAAATGCTGGCGTCGCAGCTGTCCGCGGTCCAGGTCGTTGGTGGCGCGCAGGCGTCTATTGCCCGGGCGGCATCCGTCCTGGCGGAGGGCCTTAAGCGCGGCGCGCGGCTGCACTATGCGGCGGCGGGCAGCTCGGGGCTGATGGCGCTGGCGGATGCCGCCGAACTGCCCGGCACCTTCGGGATCGCGCCGGACCAGATAGCGGTGCATATGGCGGGTGGCGTGCCGGTCGATGGCGTGATGCCCGGCGACACCGAAGACGATGCCGACGCCGCCCTGCGCGCCGCCGCCAGTGTCGCGGCCGCGGATGTGGCGATTGTCGTCAGCGCCAGCGGAACGACGCCCTACGCGCTGGCCTTTGCCAAAGCGGCGAAGGCGGGCGGGGCCCATGTGATCGGTCTGGCCAATGTGGCGGGGTCGGCGCTGCTGGAGATCGCCGATATCGCGATTGCCCTGCCCACGGGGGCGGAATTCGTCGAAGGGTCCACCCGGCTTGGCGCGGGCACCGCGCAGAAGGTGGCGCTTAACATGATGTCTACGCTGGCGGGCATTCATCTGGGCCATGTCCATGACGGGCTGATGGTCAACCTCAACCCCGACAACATCAAGCTGCGCAAACGCGCGGCCGATATCGTGTCCCGCATCGCGGGCGTTCCGCTGGCAGAGGCCGGGCGCGCGCTGGAGGCGACCGGGTACAATGCCAAGGCTGCCGTGCTGGTGGCGCGCGGCCTGACGGCGGCAGAAGCCAAGGCGCGCCTGGAAGAGCATGATGGATTTCTGGGCGCCTGCCTCGCGGGTCCCCGGGCCGAGACCCAAGACCAAACCTGACTTTAACCAAAGGGAGAGAACGCATGAAAACCGTAAAACTCAAGGGGGCATTGCTGGCCACGACGCTGCTGGCCGCGTCCGCCGCCACCGCGCAGGATGCCCAGCTGACCATCGAAAGCTGGCGCAACGACGATCTGGCCATCTGGCAGGAAAAGATCATCCCCGCCTTTGAGGCCGAGCATCCCGGCATCAAAGTCAGGTTCACGCCGTCGGCGCCTGCGGAATACAACGCCGTGCTGAATTCCAAGCTCGACGCGGGCTCCGCGGGTGACATCATCACCTGCCGGCCCTTCGACGCGTCGCTTGCGCTTTACGAGGCCGGGCATCTCGCCAACCTGAACGACCTTGAGGGCATGGCGAATTTCTCGGACGTGGCCAAGTCCGGCTGGTCCACCGATGACGGATCGGCCGCGTATTGCGTGCCGATGGCTTCGGTCATCCACGGCTTCATCTACAACAAGGAAGCCTTCGAGGAAGTGGGGGTCGAAGTCCCCGGGACCGTCGAGGAATTCTTTGCCGTGCTCGAGGCGTTCAAGCAGGACGGCAACTACATTCCGATGGCGATGGGCACCAACGATCAGTGGGAAGCCGCCACCATGGGCTATAACAACATCGGCCCGAACTACTGGAAGGGCGAAGAAGGGCGCAAGGCGCTGCTTGCGGGCGAGCAGAAGCTGACCGACGAGGCCTGGGTCGCGCCGTTCCGGCAACTGGCCAAGTGGGGCGCCTATCTGGGCGACGGCTATGAGGCGCAGACCTATCCTGACAGCCAGAACATCTTCACCCTTGGGCGCGCGGCGATCTATCCTGCCGGGTCGTGGGAGATCTCGGGCTTCAACGCGCAGTCGGATTTCGAGATGGGCGCCTTCAACCCGCCGGTCGAAGCTGCCGGCGATACGTGCTACATCTCGGATCACACCGATATCGGCATCGGCATGAACGCCGCGACCGCCAATCCCGAGGCCGCCAAGACCTTCCTGAACTGGGTCGCGTCGTCGGAGTTTTCGAACATCTTCGCCAATGAATTGCCGGGCTTCTTCCCGCTCAGCAACGCGGCGGTCGAATTGCAGGACCCGCTCGCGCAGGAATTCATCTCGTGGCGGGACAAGTGCGAAAGCACGATCCGTTCGACCTATCAGATCCTGTCGCGCGGCACGCCGAACCTTGAAAACGAGACCTGGAATGCTTCCGTCGCCGTGATCAAGGGCGACGAAACGCCCGAAGACGCAGGCCAGCGCCTGCAGGCTGGCCTCGCCACCTGGTACGCGCCGCAGCAATAAGCGGCTCGTCTTCCTCCCGGGCGTTCCTCCCCGCCCGGGAGCCCTCCCTATTCCAACAGTTCAGGAGAGCCGTGATGGCCACGCCAAAGAAACCCGGAATCCGCTGGCATATCGTCTTTTTCCTGGCGCCTGCCGTGCTTGTCTACACCGCGGTGATGATCTACCCGCTTTTTGCGACCCTGCGCCTGTCCTTCTATTCCGAAGTTGACCAGCAGCGCGTCTGGGTCGGGTTGCAGAACTTCCGAACGCTGTTCGGCGATGCCATCTGGTCCACGCAGTTCTGGAACGCGCTGGCCAACAACGCGTGGTTCTTCCTGATCCACATGCTGGTGCAGAACCCCATCGGCATCGCGCTGGCGGCGATCCTGTCGAGCCCGCGGCTTCGGTTCTCGGCCTTCTACCGGTCGGCGATCTTCATTCCGACGATCCTCAGCTTTGTGATCGTGGGTTTTGCCTGGAAGCTCATCCTGTCGCCGATCTGGGGCATCGCGCCGGGGATGCTCGACGCCATCGGGCTCAAGTTCCTCTACCAGCCGTGGCTCGGGAAAGAGGAATACGCGCTCACCACGCTGAGCCTCGTGTCGGTCTGGCAATATGTCGGCATCCCGATGATGCTGATCTACGCCGCGCTTCTGTCGATCCCGGACGAGATCCTTGAAGCGGGCGAATGCGACGGGATCACCGGCATGGCGGCCTTCTGGAAGATCAAGCTGCCGCTGATCCTGCCGTCCATCGGCATCATCTCGATCCTGACCTTCGTGGCGAATTTCAACGCTTTCGACCTGATCTATGCCGCGCAGGGCGCGCTCGCAGGGCCGGATTTCTCGACCGACATCCTGGGGACGTTCATGTACCGGACCTTCTTCGGCTTCCAGCTGCAGCTCGGGGATCCGCATATGGGATCGACCATCGCCTCGGCCATGTTCGTGATCATCCTGATCGGCGTGTGCCTTTACCTCTTCGGCATCCAGCGCCGCCTGCGCAACTACCAGTTCTGAGGAGACAGACCCATGAACAAGGCACGCCGCAACCCCGGAACGACCTTCGCAGCGCATGCAGTCCTGATCGCCTATACGATCATCGCGCTGTTCCCGGTCTTCGTCATCCTGATCAACAGCTTCAAGGATCGCCGGTCGATCTTTCGCGATCCGCTGGGTCTGCCCAATTCCGAAAGCTTCTCGCTCATCGGGTATGAGACGGTCCTGAAGCAGGGGGATTTCTTTCTCTACTTCCAGAACTCGATGATCGTCACCGTGGTCTCGCTGTTCCTGATCCTGCTCTTCGGCGCCATGGCGGCCTTCGCGCTGGCCGAATACCGGTTCAAGGGCAATACGCTGATGGGGCTCTATCTGGCGCTTGGCATCATGATCCCGATCCGGATCGGCACCGTGGCGATCCTTGAGATGATGGTCTCCACGGGTCTTGTGAACACGCGGACCGCGCTGATCCTCGTCTACACCGCGCAAGGCCTGCCGCTAGCGGTGTTCATCCTGAGCGCCTTCATGAAGGGTGTGTCGGACGATCTGAAGAACGCCGGCCGCATCGACGGGCTCTCTGAATACAAGATCTTCTTCCGGCTCGTCCTGCCTCTGGTGCGCCCGGCCATGGCGACGGTCGCCGTGTTCAACATGATCCCGATCTGGAACGA
>JAGQRU010000122.1 GCA_020425105.1 Paracoccaceae bacterium | reverse complement strand
GTCGAGGCCGGCGGCAAGGGCGTGAACCAGAAAATGGAACATTGCGCGTCGCTGACCGGCGGGCGCCCTGGCGTTCTGCACGGTAACCGGACCTATCTGCTGCAGGATGAAGACGGGCAGATCCTGGAAGGGCATTCGATTTCGGCAGGCCTCGACTATCCGGGCATCGGACCGGAACACGCATGGCTGCACGACATTGGCCGCGCGCAATATGTGTCCATCACCGATGATGAGGCGCTGGCGGCGTTTCAGGTCTGCTGCGCCACGGAAGGCATCATCCCGGCGCTTGAGCCGTCGCATGCCCTGGCCCATGTGCTGAAGATCGCGCCGACACTGCCGCAAGACCACATCATCTGCATGAACATGTGCGGGCGCGGGGACAAGGACATCTTCACCGTGGCAAAGGCCCTGAACATGGAAATGGGCGATCTCTGATCGCTTGGGCCGTGCCGCCGGGGGCGGCGCGGTTCAGCCGTCCGACGGGTTGCGGGCGTAGGCTTCCAGCACATGCAGCGGGACCACCTCCAGCGCCCGGCGATGGGTCGCGGCAAGGTTGACCTCGGGCGCGCAGCCTTCGTCATGGGCCTGAAGAAAACGTTCCGCGCACAGGCACCAGCGGTCGCCCGGCGTCAGTCCCGTAAAGCCGAATTCGGGCCGTGGCGTGGACAGGTCGTTGCCGACATATTTTGAAAACGCCAGAAACTCTGCCGTCATCACCGCGCAGACCGTGTGATTGCCCCGGTCGGCAAGGCTCGTGTCGCAGCACCCGTTGCGGAAGAAGCCAGTCATCGGTGCCAGCGAGCATGGCTCAAGAGCCGTCCCCAAGACGTTATAGGAGGGGTCTTTCTGCATCGCGGGTCCTTTCAACCTAGGCGGGCCTATGCCTATTGCTAACCTATTTGAATTTGTCGGCAAGCTTTTGCAGGGGAGACCGTTTGTCCTCCTCCTGCGGCTGCGGCTGGGACGGCATCGTTTTCTGCGCCGCAGCTTCGGATTTTTGTCCCGTTGAAGATCGCGGCGGCGCGACGCGAAGCGCCACCGCATTCAGGAACTTTCCGGTGTCGCCATCGGCCAGCGCGGGGGCGCCGTCGGACAGGCCGCGCAGCAGATTGTCCAGCCAATCCTGGTCGGCCTTGGCGAAGTCCGACAACACATAGCCCGCGACCCGGTCCTTGTGTCCGGGATGTCCGATGCCGAGCCTGACCCGGCCATAGCCGTCGCCCAGATGCGCATGCAGGGACCGAAGACCGTTATGGCCCGCATGCCCGCCGCCCTGCTTCGCGCGGCAGCGCCCCGGCGCAAGGTCCAGCTCATCGTGAAAGACCACCACGTCAGCGGGGGTCAGTTTGAAGAACCGCAGCGCTTCGCCGACGGACTGGCCGGACCGGTTCATGAAGGTTTCGGGCTTCAGCAGCATGACCTTGCTGTTCCCCAGCCGGCCTTCGGCGATCTGCCCCTGGAACTTGGCACGAAACGGGCCGAAGCCGTGATCGGAGGCGATCCGATCCAGCGCCATGAAGCCGATATTATGCCGGTTGTTCGCATATTGGGCGCCGGGATTGCCGAGACCAACAAAGAGTTTCATCGCACACTCCCAGGCAGCAAGGGTTACCGGGCCTCTTCTGCAGTGAAACCCGGCGGATTGCCAGCTTCCTGACGCGCGGGGCAGGTCCCGGCCCCCGGCCGCAGGCGCGGATCAGGGCATCCCGGGGTGAAAGTGGCGAAACCCCGGCGGCCCGGCCACGCGGGTTACGGCCCTGGGATATGCCTTTTTTCAGGGCATTCTGCCCTTGCGCACCGGCGCCCTATGTCGGGTTTTCCCGCCAATGGAGCATCCCGGTTGTGCAGATGTTCATTTCGGCGCTTGGCCGGTCAGGACCCTCATGCCAAGCTCGCATTAACGTTTTTGAAAGCATGTATATCGGGCCCCTTGGGTCGGCGAGGGGGTGATATGGTCATCAAGAACACAACGCTGGAATTTCGCACAACCAACCAGTCTCTGTGGTCTCCCGGGCAGGCGCGTTCGTTTCGGATCTCAACCGGCGATCTGCTGATCTACGAAGCCCCCGAACTCAGCCATCCGTTCGATTTCGACATCAAGGTCGCCGGTGCCTCGGGCGAGGCGTACATGAATTTCCTTGTCGGGTTGGAGGCCTATGCCGAACTGGTCGATGCGGGCCATTTCAATGCGGCCTACGACATTGACGTCGCGGTCAGCTATACGCCGGGCATCGACGTGTCGCTGGCGCTGGCCAATACGGGCAATACCGATGTCAGCTTCGATCTGACCCGCTGGAATGTCCGGTCGGCGCGGGTCGACAGCGTCGGCTTTTCCGGCAGTCCCGGAGCGGGGCTGGACTTCGTTCTGAACCTTGAACTCGGTTTCCGCAATATTCACTGGTTCGCCTTCTTCGCGTCCGGGGATGAACCCGATTTCAAGCTGATCGATATTCAGGAACGGGTGCCGATCATCGAGATCAAGCCGGAATTCGAAATCTCGGGGCAGCTTTATCCGGGGATCGAGCTTTTCGCCCGTCTGCCCACGGGCGCCGACACCGAAGGCGCCAGCGTCGGCAGCGTCGTGGTGGCGGCCAGCGGCTTTTCCGACACGAAATTCATCGAACTGAATGTCGATATCGACGAGCTTTTCGTCGAACTGGCGTCGAAAATTCCCCAGGTCGGCGCGATCATCGAGAAGATCGGAGAGATCGTCTTCTTCGACGAAAGCTTCGATCTGGCCGACTATATCCCCTACGTGCCGCGCGGCAAGTTCGAGCTATCGGCGACGGTGCTGGATATCGATGCCAATGCGGGCACCGTTCTGACCGAAGACGTTTCGCTGGATATCGGCGGCGGCGATACGACCCCCGATGTCCGGGTCGTCCTGCGGTCGGATGCGGGAACGCCGTCCGATTTCAGCGATGACGTCGTGGTCCAAACCACTCTGGGCCAAGTGGCAAATGTGCGGATGCCGCTGCCCAACGCCCTGGGGCCGGACGGCACCAGCGTGGTCACGGTCACCGGGTATTATGACCTGACCGACATTCAATATGCGCATTCCGTCGGGCTGGGCATCGATGCGGCCCTGACCATCCGGGCGTTGCAGGCGGAATTCGGCGGCGCCTGGGTGTCGGATGATCTGTCCTTTTCCTTTGGCCCGCTTCTGGACCTGACCTTCCCCGATGGCGGCTTTCAGGCCAAGCTGTTCGATTTTTTCAACGACGACTTCGCGCTGCCGACCGGCACCTATGCGGCCACGCCCACCAGCGGAACCGATCCGACAAGCTGGGGATATGCACAAGGCGCGTTCAACCGCGAAATCGATACATACGAGGTGTTCGTCACCGACGTGTCACCGAGCGGCTGGGATCCCGAGGCGCCGAATGCGGCGCAGCGCGTCTATGAATACAAGGCAGCGCTGGCGCAGAACCAGGCCACCACGGTCGCGACATTCGGACATCTGTGGAACAACGATCCGGCGCAAGACGTCAAGACGGCGCTGGCGGGGCGGAACAATCCCGCGCCTGCAGGGAGTTCGGACGTATCGCGGCTCTGGTTCGGGCATCTGAGTTCGGACATCACGCTGAACGCGAACGCGAACAACTACACCGTCGTCAATGTGGATCCCTCGGTGGCCCCGGACGACGTTCTTGGCGCGAATGTTTCGGTCAATGACGGCACGCCGGGCTTCACCGATGCGCTGCTGGATCTGGATCCGAATTCGACCGCCGACGGGCCCTATGTCTATGCAAACAGCCCGATCGAATACAAGGTCGCGGTGCTGAACGGCATCGCGAATTCGACCTATGTCAGCTATCAGTACACGCCGGGGACGCAGAACAACATTCTGAAGTCCCAGCGCAGCGCACAGGTGCAGGGCAGCGCCCATGGCGATGTGATGGTGCTGCGCGATGCGGAAGGAAAGTATTTCGACGGCGGCGGCGAAGATCGCGGCGTCTTCGGCACGCTCGTGGCGCCCGACTACTTCATCGCCGATTTCAAACATATCTTTCCCAATCGGGCGATCAGTTTCGACAGCTCGGAAGCCAATTTCGCGGGCGGCGTCGTGGTGGCGGGCAGCGTCACGTTGCGCAATATCGAAGCCTTCGTATTGCGCACCGGCGATCTGGACGACTTCCTGTCCGGCGGCCAGCACGAGGACTGGTTCGAAACCTCTGGTGGCAACGATTTCATCCAGCTTGCGCCGGATCTGGCCAAGGATTTCGTGTCGGCAGGGGCCGATGACGACGTCATCTATTACCGGTTCGATATCGACGGCGGGGGCACCATCAACTCCTTGCCCGATGCGATCTATGGCGGAACCGGGTTCGATATCGGTGTCTTCGCCGCGACCGATGTCATCGTGGGCGGCGGGAGCCCGTCCGCCGACGCGGCCGAGATCAATATCTCCGTCGTGGTTGACGGTTCGCCGGCCGCTCATGCGACCGCGCGCAGTTCGGTCGATGCGCTGTTTCACATGCTGGACGTCCATGACGGCGGAAGCTTCGGGGACGCGTCGGCATTCGGGCAGCCCGGCAATGAAACGTCGCGCGATACGTTTGCGCAGGCTGAGGCCGACCAGGATTTCCTGCGTTACGGAAAGCTGGGCCACAATGTCGGGGCGGATTTTTATTCCGATGTCGAGGCGATCGACGTCATCGGGTCGGATTTCACCGACGATGTGGTGATCTATACCGGCGGCTTGCAGTATTTCGGCGGCGACGGGGAATACAGCGCCACTGTGCAGCACGTCGATACCCTGATTGCGGATTTCGGCGCCTATGCGCTGCGCAAGGGGGTGACCACCGGGGTCAATCTCGTTGCCGGAAACCGGCTGGGTCAAACCGCGCCGGATCAGATCCTGACCTTCGGCGATACGGTGTTTGACGGGTTTGAACGGATCGTCGCCTTCGGAACGGATCAGGGCGATTTCTTCCTGGGCGGGCGGTACGCTGACGGCTTCAGGGCCGGGGACGGCAACGACATCCTGGACGGGGGGGAGTTCGATCCCTTCGCCGATATGGTGTTCGATCCGCGGGGGTTCGTGACGCCGGGGATCATCACGGTGGACCGGGATCTGCTGTTCGGCGAAGACGGCGACGACATGTTCTTCTGGTCCGACGACGGCGCCGATATTCTGGATGGCGGTGCCGGCGACGACTGGCTGATCGTAACTGCCGAAGCCGGGTCGCTGGGGCTGGAATACGGGCTCTATACGGCGGCCTCTCTGGCATTGCCCGATCCGGTGCGTACGGTGTTCGACGCCAGCGCCACGGCGGACGAGATCGAAAACGCCTTCGACCTGTTGACCGACGTGACGGTGACCATTCAGGGCCAGCCGGTGGTGCAGGGCCGCGGGATGCGGTTTGGCGACACGCTGGGCGATCCGGCCGATGATCCCTATCTGAACTATCGCGACATCGAACATGTGAATGTGACCGGCAGCGATACCGCGTCGGATCTGATCTTCTATGAGGGCGGCGCGACCTATGACGCCGGAGGCGAAGGCGCCGGACCTGGGGACGTCTTCGCGGCGGATTTCTCGGCCCAGCATGTGGGCATCGACCTGAGCTTCGGCGCGGCAAATGCCGCAGGGGTGGCGTTGGCCAACGGCGTGTTCGTCCGCGGGTTCGAACGCGGCATCGTTCATGCGGGCAGCGGCAATGACCGGCTGAAAGGCGGGGATCTGGAGGACCGCCTGCGCGGCGGCGGCGGCGCGGACATCCTGGATGGCGGCGACGGGAACGACCGGATCTATGGCGAAGATGGCGACGACCTGTTGTTCTGGGACGGCAGCGGCAACGATTTCGCCAGCGGCGGCGCGGGGTTCGATCATCTGGTTCTGGGCGCGCGGGGGCAGGAACTTCGGTGGACCCTGGCGGATGCCAGCTTCAACACCTTGGGCACGGGGTATATCGGGGCCACGGCCTCGCGCGCGGCCCTGGATGCGGCGCTGGACAACCTGCCTCTCGCCGAGCTTATTCTGGCCTATACCAACAACAAGTCGCTGCTTTATCAGGAGATTGAGGCGGTCAACGTTGCCGGGTCGCATGATTTCGACGATCTGGTGATCTATCAGAACGGCCTGATTTCCTATGGCGGGGACCGGGTCGGGGACGCGGATGTGTTCGCGGCGGATCTGTCTGCGGAAACCGTTGATCTGATCCTGCTGGCCGACAGCGACCAGAATGCCGGCGCCGCGGCGGTCAACGGCGCGAACGCCTTCGATGCCGACGGCAACTTCACCGGTTTTGCAGGCGTCCGCGATATCGGCAACGGCACCTATATGGGCGGCTTTGAACGGCTGCACGTGCGCACCGGGTCGGGCAATGACACGGTCTTCGGCGGGGCGCTTGCCGACAGCATCCATACTGGCGACGGGGATGACGTGGTGGATGCAGGCACGGGCGGCACCGTGGCGAACCCGGATCTGGTCAATACCGGTCTGGGTGACGACGTCCTGACCTATCGCGGCGATGTTGCGGATTTCGACGGCGGCAGCGCGGGTGGCGACTACGACATCCTGAATTTCGAAGCCGATACCGGGGCGCTGAGCTTCGCCATCCTCGACGGCGCAGGCGCCCAGATCGGCGCGACCTATACGGGCGCGTCCAGCACGCGCGCGGACCTGACGGCCATGTTCGCCGCCAATCCGACCTTTGCCGCCGGTCTGCGCTATACCCACGCCACCGGCAGCCTGACCTATCGCAATATCGAAGAGCTGCTGATTCAGGGATCGGATGAAGGCGATTTTCTGGTCGCTCCGCTGCGCAACGGCAACCTGTTCGGCGGCGACGGGGACGACGTGCTGGTGTCCAGCCTTGGCATCGACATTCTGGTCGGCGGGGCCGGGGTCGATACCTATGCCTTCCGGTCGGGCGATGGTGCCGATTTCATCGCGCGCGAGACCTATCAGGGCGGCCGGATCTATTTCGACAATCTCGCCAGCACGGATGTGACCTATGCGCGGGTCGGCACGGATGATCTTGCCATCACCGAAACCGGCGGGGCTCTGCCCACGCTGACGATCTATGACTATTTCGCGGCCGGCGGGCGCGGGCTGGACTTCGAATTCGACTTTACGGATTTCACCGGGCGCATTGACCTGTCCCATCTGGGGGGCGCGGTGGTGACACCGGCAGCCGCGGGCGCGACGATCGAGGGCACGGCCGGAGACGACGATTTCGTCAACGACGGCACCGGGCGCGACGACGATATCTTTGGCAGGGCAGGGGACGATTTCTTCAGCGGCGGTTTCGGCGGTGACCTTTTCAACGGTGGCGCGGGCGGTGATTCCGTCTCCTATCACGCCAGTGGGGTGTCGGGCGGGGTGGCGATCGACCTGATCTATCGGGCCGGGCTTGGCGGCATCGCGGCGGGTGACATTCTGGTCAGCGTCGAAAACCTGTTCGGCACCGATCACAACGATTCCCTGCTGGGGGACCGGGCGGCGAATGTGCTCTTCGGCGCGCAGGGCGCCGATGAGCTGGCCGGGCGCGAAGGCGCGGATCTTCTGGCAGGTAATGAGGGCGACGATCATCTGTACGGAGATCAGGGCGATGACCAGCTCTTCGGCGACGAGGACGACGACATTCTGGAGGGCGGCGATGGCGACGACTTCCTTGAAGGCGGCGACGGCGACGACCAGCTGTTCGGCGGTGCCGATGACGACACGCTGATCGGCGGGGCGGGGACCGATACGGCGTTCGGCCAGGCGGGCGATGACACCTATGTGCACGGGGGCGACGACGATGCCGCCACCGCCGCGAACGAAAACGGTGTCGACAGCTTCGATGGCGGCGCGGATGACGATCTGGTCGATCTGTCCGAGTTTGAATACGCGGTGCATATCCGTCAGGGATTTGGTGCCGCGCAAGATGGCATCCGGTCGGATTTCGCCAGCACGGTGACCGGCGCGCTGAACGCCGAAGTGCTGATCGTCGCGAATGTCGAACGGTTTGTCGGAACGGATTTCGATGACCGCTTCGACGTCTCGGCGCCGGGCCAGACCTTCGGGGGCGGCGCGGGGGACGATTTCTTCGTCGCCGGTGCGGGGTCGCAGACGCTGTTCGGCGGGACGGGGTATGACACGCTCGATCTGGACTTCGGGCAGCCGGCGCCGGGCCCGGTCGAGGTCGATCTGATCCAGGGCATCGTCACGGATGCCAGCGGCAGCGCCGATACGGTAAGCGGGATCGAACGGTTCCTGGGCACTGCGTTGGGCGATGTGTTCATCGGCGACGCGCTGGACAACGATTTTGAAGACAAGGGCGGGTCTGATGTTGTCGAAGGCGGCGCCGGGAACGATCTGTTCATCGCCGGTGTCGATGCGATCGGTACCGACGACACCTATCATGGCGGCGCGGGTTTCGACACGCTGGATTACAGCGCGGCCACCAACGCCCTGTCCATCGACCTGCTGTTCAACGTGGCCGACGACCTGTTCGGGGTCGGCATCGGTTTCGACACGATCAGCGGGATCGAGGCGGTCATAACCGGGTCCGGCGACGACGACATCTATGGCTCCGATGTGCATAACGTCATCGACGGCGGTGCAGGCAACGATATCATCCGGGGCGATCTGGGCGATGACGTCATTCTGGGCGGGCTTGGCGACGACAGCTTGTTCGGGGATCTGGAGACCCCGGATGTTGCCGACGGGTTCGACACGCTCGACTATTCGGCGATCACGCAATCCATCGCTCTCGACCTGCGGCTGGCCGGCGTGCGCGCGACCGGCGCTGGGATCGGCAATGACACGATTGTCGGGTTCGAGGCCTTTGTCAGCGGCCTGGCCAGCGACACGATGATCGGCGATGGCGGCGATCAGACATTCTTTTTCGGTGGCGATGCAGGCGAAGGCGGTTTCGATCTGTTCGACGGTCAGGGCGGGGACGATACAGCCGACTTTTCGCGCTTCGGGGCCGCGGTGCGCGTCGATCTGCTGGACGCAATCGAAGTCACGACCCGGGACCGCCCGGATCTGGATCCGGCGCTGGGTGCCTCGCGCAACCTGGCCGATCTGTCGGGGATCGAAAACGTCGTTCTGACGGATTTCGACGATGCCATGCTGGGGACCGGCGGCGCCGACCTGCTGGACGGCGGGCGCGGCGATGACTTCCTGACCGGGCGGGCGGGCAACGACGTGCTGCGTGGCGGCGACGGGCGCGATGCGGCGGATTACAGCCAGGAGACCGGCGGAGCGGGGGTTCAGATCGATCTGGCCGGCGGTATCGGGCTGGTCAGCGGTGAAACCGGGCCGCTGGCCATCGACACCCATGGCGATGTGGACAAGCTGGATTCAATCGAATCCGCAATCGGAACCAGCCAGCACGATGTCATCTATGGCAGCAGTGCGGGCAACGTCCTGGTCGGCGGCGATGGCGACGATTCCATCTATGGCATTTCAGGGCGCAACCTTCTGTCCGGCGGACGCGGGAACGACACGATCGTCGGCGGGGTCGACGACGATATGATCAGTGGCGGTGGCGATGCGGACTTCCTGTTCGGTGGCGCGGGGGCCGATTCCCTGTCCGGCGGCGATGGCGATGACCACCTGTATATCGACGGCGCCTGGGACAGTGTCGATGGCGGCGCCGGGACGGACCGCGTGCTGTTCGAAACCTCCGCCGGGCTGTCGCTGGATCTATCTCTTTGGACCGGG
The DNA here is from genome assembly GCA_020425105.1 of Paracoccaceae bacterium. Taxonomy (GTDB): domain Bacteria; phylum Pseudomonadota; class Alphaproteobacteria; order Rhodobacterales; family Rhodobacteraceae; genus Meridianimarinicoccus. The sequence goes on along the minus strand of JAGQRU010000122.1, from coordinate 7,110 downwards.
GTGGAGGAGGTCGAGGGCGCCGCGGGCGACGACACGATGGACGGGTCGGGTGTTTCGACGGGCCTGAGCCTGTTTGGCGATGACGGCGACGACATTCTGACCGGCGGGTCGGCGAAAGACCGGCTGGAAGGCGGTGACGACGACGATGTGCTGAATGGCGGCGCCAATAACGACGTGCTGCTGGGCGGCAGCGGCAACGACATCCTGATCGGCGGTGACGGGCGCGACACGATCCATGGCCAGTCGGGCATCGATACGGTGTCCTTCGAAACCGCCTCACGCAGGATCTGGGTCGATCTTGAAGCCGGACGGGCGGCGCTGGGGGCGGGCTCGGATACCCTGACCGGGATCGAAAACGCGACCGGGTCCGATTTCGACGACCTCATGTTCGGATCATCGGGCGCCAACACCATGCGCGGCGGCAGCGGCAATGACGACATCCGTGGGCAGGATGGCGACGACATTCTGTTCGGCGGCAGCGGCAACGATTTCCTGATGGGCGGCACCGGGGCCAACACCCTGCATGGCCAGTCCGGGATCGACACCGTGTCCTATGAGGGTACGAACCGCCGGGTCATCATCAATCTTGACCGCGGCACCAGCTATCTTGGCGCTGGAGAGGACACGTTGGTAAGCATCGAAAACCTGATCGGCACCAGCTTCAACGATGTGCTGATCGGGTCCAGTATCAGCAACACCCTGCGTGGCGGGGACGGCGACGACGACCTGCGCGGCGGGGACGGCGACGACCTGCTGATCGGCGGTGCCGGAAGCAATCGGCTTCAGGGGCAGGGAGGCATGGACACAGTGTCCTATGCGGATGCGGCCACCCGCGTGGTGATCAATCTGGCCCTTGGCACCAACCTTCTGGGCGCCCGGCTTGACACGTTGAGCGAGATTGAAAGCCTGATCGGATCGAATTTCGACGACGTTCTGGTCGGCTCGAACGGCAGCAACACGCTGCGCGGCGGTCGGGGGAACGACATCCTGCGCGGCGGGGACGGCGACGATTTTCTGGTCGGCGGCGACGGACAGAACCAGCTTCACGGACAGGCCGGGAACGACACTGTTTCATATGAGGACGTGGTTGGCCGCCGCGTGGTGATTAATCTGGAGCTTGGCACCAGCTATCTGGCGGCGGGGCAGGACACGCTGACCAATATCGAAAACCTTATCGGGACGGATCTGTCGGATATTCTTGTCGGGTCTGCGGTCGCCAACACTCTGCGCGGCGGGAATGGCGATGACGAACTGCATGGCGGCGGCGGCGACGACACCCTGCTGGGCGGTCTTGGCGCCGACCGGATCTTCGGCGGCCGGGGCAATGACGATTTGCGCGGCGGCGGCACGGATCAGATGGCGGACACCTTCGTTTTCGCCGATGGCGCGGGCACGGATCGCATCTTTGACTGGGAAGACGGGTTTGACCTGCTCGATGTGACCGGGATCACCGGGGTGAGCGATTTCGCCGATGTGTCGGTGGATCAGAGCTCGGGCACCCATACCGTCATTACGGCGGGGGCCGAAACCATTATCCTCGAAGGGTTCCTGGGGATCGTCGACGCAAGCGACTTCGCATAAGAAAAGGCGCCCGGGGGCGCCTTTCATGGCCACGCATCAGACGCTTGTGCTGCGCCGGATGTCGGGGTGCAGTGACTTGCCCAGGATGTGGTCCGCCTTGTGGATGACATTCTGGGCCCGCCCGACCAGCAGCCTGTCATACTGGCCGATGATCCGTTCGTCCTTGTCCGGATAGTCCAGCGTGCTCAGGAAATGCCGCATGCAGTTCAGGCGCGCGCGTTTCTTGTCATCGGACTTGATCACCGTCCACGGGGCGTCCGCCGTATCCGTATAAAAGAACATGGCTTCCTTGGCTTCGGTATAGTCGTCCCACTTGTCGAGGCTGGCCTTGTCGATCGGGCTCAGCTTCCAGCGTTTCAACGGGTCGGTCTCGCGGCTTTGGAACCGGATCCGCTGTTCCTCCTGCGTGACCGAGAACCAGTATTTGTAGAGCCGGATGCCGGAGCGGACCAGCATGCGTTCGAATTCCGGGGTCTGGCGCATGAATTCCAGATATTCGTCAGGTTTGCAGAACCCCATGACCCGTTCCACACCGGCGCGATTGTACCAGGACCGGTCATACAGAACGATTTCCCCGCTGGTCGGCAGATGACCCACATAGCGTTGGAAATACCACTGGCCGCGTTCTTCTTCGGTGGGCTTGTTCAGCGCCACGACGCGGGCGGCACGGGGGTTGAGGTGTTCGGTGAACCGCTTGATCGTTCCGCCCTTGCCGGCGGCGTCGCGGCCTTCGAACAGCAGGACGAATTTCTGCCCGGTTTCCTGCGCCCAAAGCTGCACCTTCAGCAGTTCGGCCTGCAGCTTGGCTTTCTGCTTTTCATAGGTGACCCGCGCCATCTTGTTGGCATAGGGATAGGAGCTTTCCTCGCGACTGTCGGTGGTGCTTGCGATCGAAGGTAGGGGGATGTCCACAGCCTCCGGTGCCGGGGTGGCTTCGGGCGCGACCGGGCTATCGGGCTCGGTAGAAGGTGCGGTTTCGAAAACCTCGAAGGGGGTGGCGGAATTGTCGTCGGTCATGGGCACCTCCAATTGAAAAGAATACCGGGCAGGTAACAGCCTGTTACAGATGTGTCTTTGATCTGTCGCAATTCTGTGATGCTAAAAACAAAAACGCGGCCCCCGAAGGTGCCGCGTCTGAGTTTCGATTCGCCTGTCGCGCGGATCAGCTTTCCGCTTCGACGGCCTCGTCTGCATCTTCCGCTTCGTCGTCGGCAGAGGCCAAGCCAGCCGGGGCGGCCATCGTGGCGATGACGAAATCCCGGTCGATCGTCGGCGTCGCGCCTTCCGGCAGCTTGACGGCGGAAATGGTCAGCGTGTCGCCGATCTTGGCGCCCGTCAGATCGAGGGTGATCTTCTCGGGAATATCGCCGGCGGTGACCAGCAGTTCCACCTCGGGGCGCACCACGTTCAGCATCCCGCCACGCTTCAGGCCGGGGGCTGCTTCATGGCCGATGAATTCCACCGGGATGAACAGGTTGATCTTGCTCGTGCGGCGCAGGCGCATGAAATCCACGTGCGTGGGCAGGTCTTTGACCACGTCCCGCTGCACCTTGCGGCAGATCACGCGCACATCGTCATGGCCTTCAACTTTCATGTTGAAGAGGGTTGCCATGAAGCGGCCCTGCTTGAGCCGCGTGAAAAGCGCGTTGAAGGGAAGGTTGATGGGCAGCGGATCGCCGTCACCACCATAGACAATGCCAGGTACCATGCCATTGCGGCGTGCTTGACGAGCGGCCCCCTTGCCCGTCCCCGTCCGTACCTCGGCGTGAAGATCAGGGATCTCACCAGCCATGTTCGTTCTCCTAAATTTGGGCATCCTCCAAGGGTGTATGCCCGGTTGAAGCGCCGCCTTTAGACGAGAACGAGCCAGAAGGAAAGGGGCAATTGCCCCGGTGCCTGCGCCGGGGCATCGCGGGCGCGCCTCAGCGCAGCCCGGTTTCGTCCAGCAATCCCTTGCGCTTGGCTTCGTGGTAATAGCCGCGCGCATACCATTTGATCGCTTGGTCGGGGTCGCCATCGGCAACCTTGTAGGCGCCCTGCAGATATTTCAGCGCATATTCAAGGTTGGCATCGGCATCCAGCAGGCCTTCGGCAGACCCCTGATACCCCATGGACCGCGCCGTTGCCGGCAGGATCTGCAGCAGCCCGTAATAGGGGCCGTTGCGCGCCGACGGGCGGTGGGTGCTTTCGCGGATCGCCAGCCGGTGCACCAGATCACGCGGCAGATCGTAGTGATCTGCCCAGTGATTGATGCTGGCCCGCAATTCCGGGGTCTCGTTTGGGTACAGCTCTGGGGCTGCGTGGGTGACTTCCGGCGCCGGAGCGGCGCAGGCAGACAGCAGGGCAAGAAGAAGCCCTGCAAGGAGTGATCGGTGCATCAGGTGGGTCGCACGTTGCCTCGGTTGACCCTAGGATGGGCAGCCATGCCCGGCCTGACAAGGCCTGCCGAACAGGCAGTGCTGCAGGTCGGCGGAAACCCGCCCGCAGGATGCGAGGCCGGGAGAACCCCGCATCCTGCGACCTGCCCGCCCGATCAGGCCCAGCGGCCTTCGAAGCCTTCGGGAACGAGCAGGATGTCGCGGTTCACATTCGCAAGGTCGCGATGCCCGCACAGCGCCATGGAGGTGTCGAGTTCCTTGTGGATCACCTGAAGCGCGCGGGTCACGCCGGCTTCGCCCATCGCCCCCAGCCCATAGACGAAGGCCCGGCCGATCATGCAGCCGCGCGCACCCATAGCCCAGGCTTTCAGCACGTCCTGACCGGACCGGATCCCGCTGTCGAAATGCACTTCGATCTGATCGCCCACCGCTTCGACAATCGCCGGAAGCGCGCGGATGGAACTGATCGTCTGATCCAGTTGCCGCCCGCCATGGTTCGACACCACGATGGCATCGGCGCCGACCTCGACCGCCTTCTTGGCGTCCTCCACATCCATGATGCCTTTCAGGATCACCTTTCCGCCCCACATGTCCATCAGCTCCTTGACCCGGTCCCAGTCGAGCGCGTGGTCAAAGGCTTCGGCCGTCCAGGACGACAGCGAGGACGGGTCCGACACGCCTTTCGCATGCCCGATCACATTGCCGAAGGTGCGCCGCTTGGTGCCCAGCATGCCCAGACCCCACTGCACCTTGGTCGCCATGTTGGCGATGGAGGCGGGGGTCAGCTTGGGCGGGGCAGAGAGGCCGTTCTTCAGGTCCTTGTGGCGCTGGCCCTGCACCTGAAGATCCAGCGTGATGACGATGGCCGAACAGCCCGCATCATGGGCGCGGCCCATCAGCCGCTGCATGAAATCGTCGTCCTTCAGGGTATAGACCTGAAACCAGAACGGCTTGGTCGTGTTGGCCGCCACGTCTTCGATCGAACAGATCGACAGGGTGGACAGGGTGAAGGGGACACCGAATTTCTCGGCGGCGCGCGCGGCAAGGATTTCGCCGTCCGCGTGCTGCATGCCCGTCAGCCCGACCGGCGCCAGCGCGACCGGCATGGCGTATTCCTGCCCGATCATCTCGACCCCGGTGGTGCGGTTGGTCATGTCGATGGCGACGCGCTGCTTGAAATAGATCTCATCGAAATCCGACGAATTTTCGCGGAAGGTCTGTTCCGACCAGCTGCCGGTTTCGGCGTAGTCGTAGAACATTTTTGGCACCCGACGGCGATACAGGCGTTTGAGATCGTCAATGCAGGTGATGACGGGCATTAGGTTTCTCCTCCGATTGGTAAACTAACTTTACCACCTTTCGCATCTCTGCCAATGCAGCATGTGCGGCGCAGGAGGAGAAATTTATTAAGTATCTGCTATACTGGAATTTTATATGGGGAACTTGCGGCCGGACAGCCGCGATTGGCCCGCGTCAGTGGTTTAAAATGCCACCGAAACAGCGAATCACATGGGTCAGAGGTATGGGGAAATCAGTGCCGGGCCGCTGAGGCCCGGCCAGGCATCACTTGCCGAGGCACCAGCGCATGACCGCCTTTTGCGCGTGCAGGCGGTTTTCGGCTTCGTCAAAGATCACCGATTGCGGACCGTCCATGACCGAACTGGTCACTTCCTCTTCGCGATGCGCAGGCAGGCAATGCATGAACAGCGCCTGCGGACCCGCCGTCGCCATCAGGGCATCGTTGACCTGATAGGGGCGCAGCTGGTTATGGCGCCGTTCGCGGGTCGATGCGGGATCGTGCATCGACACCCAGGTGTCCGTGACCACAAGATCGGCGCCCGCAACCGCGGCTGCGGGATCGCGCTCGATGCGGATATCGGCGCCCTTGGCCCGGGCGGCGGCGACGAATTCGGGTTCGGGGTCCAGCGGCGGAGGCCCGGCGAAGGTCATGTCAAACCCGAACTGGCCCGCCGCATGCAGGAAGGAGGCGCACACATTGTTGCCATCGCCCAGCCAGACGACACGCTTGCCGGCGATCGGGCCGCGATGTTCTTCGAAGGTCAGGATGTCGGCCATGATCTGACACGGATGGGTGCGGTTGGTCAGCCCGTTGATCACCGGCACGGTGGCGTGTTCGGCCAGTTCCAGCAGGGTCGATTCCTCGAAGGTGCGGATCATGATCAGATCCACATAGCGCGACAGCACCCGCGCCGTGTCGGCAATGGTTTCGCCATGGCCCAACTGCATGTCGGTCCCCGACAGCACCAATGTCTGTCCGCCCATCTGGCGCACGCCGATGTCGAAGCTGACCCGGGTGCGGGTGGACGGTTTTTCGAACACCAGCGCGACTGCGTGGCCTGCCAGAGGCGCATCCGCATCCGGCGTTCCCTTGGGCATCCCCTTGCGGGCGGCTTTCATTGCTGCCGCCTGGTCGATCATGGCCCGCAGGTCGGCGGGATCCGTCAGATGCAAATCGAGAAAATGGGGCATGGTCGGGTCTCGTCTGTCAGGCAGCAACGGTCAGGGTGGCAGCAGCGGTCGCAAGGCGCGCGACCGCTTCGTCGATCTCGGTCTCGCTCAGCGTCAGCGGCGGCAGCAGGCGGATCACGTTATCGGCTGCCGGAACCGTCAGCACCAGCGCGTCATAGCCCGCGGCCACCACCTGGGTATTCGGCACCCGGCAGACGAGCCCCAGCATCAGGCCCTCGCCACGGACCGTTGCGAAAACGCCGGGATGCGCGGCGACCAGCCCTTCCAGCTTTTGCCGGAAGAGCCCCGCTTTGCGGCTGACCGCGTCCAGAAACGCCGGGTCGGCCACATGGCGCATGACCTCAAGTCCCACAGCGCAGCCCAGCGGGTTGCCGCCATAGGTGGATCCGTGCGTGCCCGCAGTCATGCCGCAGGCCGCGTTTTCAGTGGCCAGCAGCGCGCCCAGCGGGAACCCGCCGCCGATGCCTTTGGCGACCATCATGATGTCGGGGGTGATGCCCGCCCATTCATGGGCAAAAAGCCGGCCCGTCCGGCCCATGCCGCATTGCACTTCGTCCAGGATCAGCAATGCGCCGGTTTCGTCGCACAGATCGCGCAGACCCTTCAGGCTGCCATCGGGCAGCGGGCGGATGCCGCCTTCGCCCTGGATCGGTTCGATCAG
>JAGQRU010000121.1 GCA_020425105.1 Paracoccaceae bacterium | reverse complement strand
GAACAGGTTGATGAAGTCCAGGTACAGCTGCAGCGCGCCCATGATCGCGGCCTTGCCCAGCCATTCCTGATCCCCGTGCTGGGCCATCTGAATATAGGTGGCCTTGATGTTCTGGGTGTCATAGGCGGTCAGACCGGCAAAGATCAGCACACCCAGCACCGAGATGGCGAAGGCCATGGCCGACGAGGCCACGAAGATGTTGATCACCGACGCCACGATCAGGCCGATCACACCCATCATCAGGAAGGTGCCCATCGCGCTGAGATCGCGCTTGGTGGTATAGCCGTAAAGGCTCAGGCTCGCGAAGGCGATCGAGGTCACCAGGAAGGTGGTGACGATGGATTCCCCGGTGAACACCAGGAAGATCGAGCTGATCGACAGCCCCATCACGGCGGCAAAGGCATAGAAGACCGTTTGCGCGGTCGCGGCGGACATGCGGTTTATGCCGGCGGAAAAGCCGAAGACAAACAGCAGCGGCGCGAACATGATCACCCATTTCAGCGGCGAGGTGTAGATCGCCGCACCGAGGCTGGTGAGGTATTTGTCAGCGCCGATTTGCGCCACGGCGCCGGTCGGGTCGCTGGTCACGGCCAGACCCGCCACGGCCCAGGCCGTCAGCGCGGTGATCAGCATGCCCACGGACATGGTGCCGTAGACCTTGTTCATATGGGCGCGCAGCCCTTCGTCGATCTGCGTGGCGCGGGCGCCTGCCGCGGTGCGGATCGTCTGATAGTCAGCCATCAGCTTTCTCTCCTGTCATGTCTGGCGGGCGGACGATTTTTTTGCGCCGCGCTTGGGGGAAATATCGGCAAGGCAGGGCCGATTTTCAAGCGCTGGCGGTGCTAAACAGAAGTGTTTTCGTCATCTTTCTGCGCGCTTTCCCTGTGACATAAGGCGGCTCAGTTCGGCATCGGGGATCGCGTCTGCCGCATAGGTGAAGGTCCCGTCGTCCAGCACTTCATGCGCCGCACGCCGAAGCGCGCCATAGGCCGCGCGGGCAAAGGATCCGCCGACACTGACACGGGCCACGCCCGCAGCGGACAACTCCGCCACGGAATAGGTCTTGCCGCTCAGCCCCATCACCACATTCACCGGCTTGTCGACGGCGTGGCACACGGTTCTGATGGCGTCGAGATCGGGCAGGCCCGGCGCATAAAGCACGTCCGCCCCGGCGGCCGAGAAGGCCTGAAGCCGGGCGATGGTGTCGCTTAGATCGGGCCGGTTCCACAGGAAGTTTTCAGCCCGCGCCGTCAGCAGGAAGGGCAGGTCGCGCACCGCGTCCGCCGCGGCCGCGACCCTGTCCGTCGCTGCGGCGAGATCGAAGATGGGATCGTCGGGGTTGCCCGTGGCGTCCTCGATCGATCCGCCCACAAGGCCGATGGCGCAGGCCGCGCGTACCGTTGTGGCACAGCTCTCGGGCGTGGCGCCGAACCCGTCTTCCAGATCCGCCGAGACCGGAAGATCGCAGGCATTCACGATGGCCGACGCGTTTTCAAGGACTTCATCACGATCCAGCCCGGCGAAGGAATCCCGCTTGCCCACCGAGAACGCGTAGCCAGCGCTGGTGGTAGCAAGCGCCTGAAACCCCATGCTGGCCAGCAATCGCGCCGATCCCGCGTCCCACGGGTTGGGCAGGACGAAGGCGGTGCCGGCGTGATGCAGCGCCCTGAACCGGGTGTACTTGTCGGCCTGTGTCGTCATTCGTTCCTCCGCGATCTCAAGGTCAGAGTAATGAGGAATGACCGCTACGGGCGAAAAAAAGGCCCCCGAAGGGGCCTGTTTTGACGGTCAGTCGCAGCGGCGCCAATGCGCGGGGACATCCCAGACCGGCCGGGCCGCTTCGGTCCGCGCCTCTTCCCGCGTGATCCCGATATCGTGCAGCAAGTGGTCATCCAGCTGCGCAAGCGCACGACGCTGGCGGCGCAGCGACATCATGCTGCGCAGAAGGCGCAGGGGGTGCAGGCGAGGCAGGTGGCCGATCGGGCGGGAAGCGGCAATGGCGCGGGGCGTCATGGGAGTCTCCTTCAGGGTTTGTGATGCTATCCGTTTGTTCCATCTTTCCTGTTGATGTGTTTGCCGTGCTATGGTTCATTTGTAAAACGAATGATTTTGACGATATCCATCAAGGAGTGTGATGTGGCAAGGGTTCTGGATCTGTCTGCCCTGCGCAGCTTCGTGGCGGTTGCGGAATGCGGTGGGGTGACCCGCGCGGCCAATCTGCTGAACCTGACCCAATCGGCGGTGTCGATGCAGATGAAACGGCTGGAAGACTCGCTGGACGTGGCGTTGCTGGACCGCTCGTCGCGCTCCGTGGCGCTGACCGCTGCCGGAGAGCAGCTGCTGGGGTATAGCCGGAAGATGCTGGCGCTGAACGACGAAGCCGTCAGCCGCCTGACCGACCCGATCTATGAAGGCAGTCTGACGCTGGGCGTGCCGCATGACATCGTCTATCCGCATATCCCCGGTGTGTTGAAACGGTTCAACGCCGAGTTTCCTCGGGTGCAGGTGCATTTGCTGTCCTCCTACACCCGCAAGCTGCGCGATGCCTTTGCGCGGGGGGATTGCGACATCATCCTGACGACTGAAGACCGCGTTGCCGAAGGCGGGGAAGGCTTGGCCGAACTGCCCTTGGTCTGGGCCGGGGCGCCCGGGGGCAGCGCGTGGAAGTCGCGCCCGCTGCGGCTGGGGTTCGAACCGGCCTGCGGGTTCCGCGCGCCAGTGCAGCAGGTGCTGGACGCGGCGGGAATCGATTGGGATATGGCGGTGGAATCCGACAGTTCCCGCGCGGTTGAAGTCAGCCTGTCTGCGGACCTGGCGGTCAGCGCGGTGCTGTCCGGCACCGCACCGGGGCATCTGGAAGAAATCACCCACGGGGGCGCGTTGCCGGCGCTGCCCACATTCAAGATCAACCTCTATGTCAGCCGCGCCGGGACGGAAACGCCGGTGGCGCGCTGCGCCGACCTGCTGCGCGCGGCCTATACAGGGACGGTGCTGCGCGGCGCGGCCTGACCGGGGCGCACGCCGCACGCTGTGCGCCGCGCGCAATCAGATGGTGATCACCACCTTGCCGGTCGATTGACGGCTGCGCAGCAGTTCCAGCCCTTCGTCGGCGCGGGCAAGGGGCAGGGTGTGGCTGATATGCGGCGTCAGCCCGCCCTGCGCGTACCAGCCGAACAGTTCGGTCATCGACCCGGTCAGCACGGTGGGATCGAATTTCAGATACCCGCCCCAGTTCAGTCCATGCACCGTGATGTTTTTCACCAGCAGGTAATTTGCCGGGATCTGCGGCACCTCGCCGGCGGCAAATCCGATCACCAGAACGCGCGCGCCCGGACGGCAGGCGCGCAGCGCCGCGGTAAACATCGGATCGCCGACGGCGTCATAGACCACATCGACGCCGCCCAGAGCCTTCAAGCGGTCGCGAAGATCCGGGTCAGAGATGTCGACCAGTTCATCCGCGCCGACCTTGCGGGCGATCTCCAGCTTGTCGGCGCCGCGCGCGCAGGCAATGACGCGCGCGCCCATCTTGTGGGCAATCTCGACCGCCGTCAGACCCACGCCACCGGCAGCCCCCATCACCACGACCGTTTCCCCGGGCTGCAACCGCGCCCGATCGCGCAGCGCGACATGCGACGTGCCATAGGCGATCTGGAACGCGGCGGCATCGGTGAAGGACATGGTATCGGGCAGCGGGACGCACCGGTCGGCCGGCACCACCGCCTCTTCGGCCAGCCCGCCGAACCCTGCATAGATCGCGACCCGCATCCCGGTGCGAAGCCCGTCCACACCGGCGCCCAGTTCGGTCACGGTGCCGGCGAATTCCATGCCCAGCGTGATCGGCAGCGGCGGCTTTTCCTGATACTGGCCCTTGATCATCAACAGGTCGGCGAAGTTCAGACCGCAGGCCGCGACCTGCAGACGGACCTCGCCCGGACCCGGCGGTGGACAGGCGGCGTCCACGAATGTCGGGGCCGTCCCCAGCTGCTGAACCTGCCATGCTTTCATACCGATATTCCCGTCTTGTGATCTTCACTTTGCTCGACCGATTGTTATCTCGCAGAAGTTGAAGTGTTAACCACTGGTAAAGATATGGGTCCACACACACTGTTAAATTGAACTGTATTTGCGCTAAACGTGTGTGTGCAACCGGGAGGAGCCGAAACGGGCTCACCCTGCCTGAACCCCAGCGGGATCAGGGCAAGCCTCTGGGTAAAACCCAACGTCCGCGGAGCAGCCGCGGAAACCGGTTGAGCAGTTTTTGCATGTGAACGATTTAGGGAGCTTGACCCATGCCTCATCCTGTCGATGCCCATGTGGGCAGCGTGATTAGAAAAAGAAGACGTGAAATTTCGATGACCCAGCAGCAGCTCGCAGAGCAGGTGGGGATCAAGTTTCAGCAGATCCAGAAATACGAAACCGGCGTGAACCGCGTCAGCGCATCGCGTCTGTGGGAGATCTCGCGCGCGCTTGCAGTGCCGATTGATCACTTTTTCAAAGACTTGCATTCAAATGGCGCACAGAACGAAGGCGCCGATACAAACGCCGTGTAAAACGCGACCGGTCCCGGCGCCATCTGGTGACAGCGGGGTTTGCGAGCGCTAAGACATCCCCGAAGAAGTCGCAGGATGTCGGACGTGCCGGACAAAGTCCTTTCACAACAGCTTTACGATGCCGCCATGCAGTTGGGTGACGCCGCTGCACAGGTCACGTTGCGGTACTTCCGCAGCCGGGATTTATCTGCGGATAACAAAGCTTTGGCGGGATTCGATCCGGTCACGGTCGCCGATCGTGAAGCCGAACAGGCGATGCGGGAGATTTTGGCCCGCATCCGCCCCGACGACGGCATCCTGGGGGAAGAATATGCCAGCGTGGCGGGGCGCTCGGGGCTGACCTGGGTGCTGGATCCCATCGACGGGACGCGCGGGTTTCTATCCGGCACGCCCACTTGGGGAACGCTGATTGCCGTATGCGACGACACCGGCCCGATAGTGGGAATGATTGACCAACCCCATGTCGGAGAACGGTTTTTAGGGCTTCCAGGGGGCGCGAAACTGCTGCATCGGGGCGACAGCAGCCCCATGCGCGTGTCGGCCACGACCCGATTGGACGATGCAATCCTGTTTTCGACCTTTCCGGAGATTGGCACGCCCGATGAACGCGCGGCCTTCACTCGCGTGGCCGATCAGGTCCGTCTGGTCCGCTATGGGATGGATTGTTACGCCTATGGTCTGCTGGCTCTGGGTCAGATCGATCTGGTGATCGAAGCCGGGCTGAACGCCTATGACATCGCCGCCCCGGTCGCGGTGATCGAAGCGGCGGGCGGCATCGTCACCGACTGGCGGGGCGGCCCGGTCTGGCAGGGGGGCAATGCCGTCGCCGCGGCGACACCGGAACTGCACGCGGCCGCTCTGGCGCTGCTTCAGGACGGGGCGGGCGGCCCATGAAGCCCCGTTTGATTCGCAACGCCAGGTTGATTTTAACCATGGATGACAGCCGGTCAGAGCTGTCCGGCTGCGATATCCTCTGTCACAATGGTGTGATCGTTAGCATCGCGCCCCGGCTTGAAACGACCTCTACAGAGGTCATCGACGCCACCGGATGTCTGGTCACGCCGGGGCTGATCAACACCCATCATCACCTGTATCAAAGCCTGACCCGCGCGGTGCCCGGCGGGCAGGATGCGCTGCTTTTCGGGTGGCTGAAAACGCTCTATCCGATCTGGGCGCGGATGGGGCCCGAAGAAATCCATGTCTCGGCCCTGACCGGTCTGGCGGAACTGGCGCTGTCGGGCTGCAGCATGACGTCGGACCATCTGTATCTGTACCCGAACGGCGCCCGGCTGGACGACAGCATCGCGGCGGCGCAGGAGATCGGTCTGCGGCTGCTGGCCACCCGCGGGGCGATGAGCATCGGCGAAAGCGCCGGCGGTCTGCCCCCCGACAGTCTGGTCGAAGACGAAGCGGCGATCCTGAACGATTGCATCCGCGTGATCGACAGGTTTCACGATCCGGCCCCCGGCGCGATGATCCAGGTCGGCGTCGCGCCGTGTTCGCCATTTTCGGTCAGCCGCGACCTGATGCGCGACGCTGCGGTTCTGGCCCGCGACAAGGGGGTGCGCCTGCACACCCATCTGGCCGAGAATGACGAGGATATCGCCTATAGCCTGGCCCATTTCGGCTGCCGCCCGGGGCAATATGCCGAAGATCTGGGATGGACGGGCGACGATGTCTGGCATGCCCATTGCGTGAAGCTGGACGGGGCCGAGATCGACCTGTTCGCCCGTACGGGTACGGGCGTCGCCCATTGCCCCTGTTCCAACTGCCGCCTTGGATCAGGGATCGCGCCGGTGCGGGCCATGCGTGACGCGGGCGTGCGCGTGGGGCTGGGCGTCGACGGATCGGCGTCGAACGACGCGGGCAATCTGGTGGCGGAGGCACGTCAGGCGCTGCTCTTGCAGCGCGTCGCCCGCGGCGCCGATGCCATGTCCGCGCGCGAGGCGCTGGAGATCGCCACACGGGGCGGGGCGGCGGTGCTGGGGCGCGCGGCGGATCTGGGGCAGATCGTGCCGGGCTTCCGCGCCGATCTGGCGATCTGGGACATGACCGGGATTGAAGCGGCGGGCAACTGGGATCCGGCGGCGCTGTTGCTGGCGGGGCCGTCGCGGGTGCGCGACCTTCTGGTCGAAGGTCGGCCCGTGGTGCGCGACGGCCGGATCGCGACGCTGGACCTGCCATCGCTTCTGGCGCGGCAGAACGCGCTGGCCGCGGCGTTGGCGGACGGACTGTGACCGGCGGGCGCCGTCATGGATGAAGCGGCGCGGTTCGGAGACCTGTTGCAGACATTCCGCGCCGCGCATGGGCGTGCCCCGTTGCGCGCCGCCCAGCCTCTGACGCGCGCGGCGCAGATCCATGCCGAGGATCTGGCGCGGCGCATCGTGCTGACCCATGGCAGCGAAAACGGCGATCTGGCGGCGGAACGCGCGGCGGCGCAGGGCTATGCCTGGGCGCTGGTTCTGGAAAACGTGGCCTTCGGACAGCAGAATGCGGACCAGGTCCTGACAAGCTGGGCCAATTCACCGGACCACCGCACGGCGATGCTGAACCCGGAGGTGACGGAATACGGGGTCGGACTGGCCTGGAACCATATCGGCCCCTATTGGGCCCTGACGCTCGCGCGGCCGGCATAGACACTGATTCCGGGGATGCGGGTGCGGGCGGCTCCCGCCCGTCCTTGATGCGCCCGGCCCATCATGTCAGGCCGGCACCACCCGACCGGCCACATAAACCGCGGCCACCGACCGGTCGTCGCCCATCATCTGGGTCGGGAACAGGGCCTCCCAGATGTCATCGGCGCGGGCGGCGCGCTGGGCGATGGCAGGGGTGGCGGACAGGTCCAGCACCACCAGATCGGCCTCGGACCCCGGGGCCAGCGTGCCGATGCGGTCCTGCATGTGCAGCGCGCGGGCCGATCCCGCCGTGGCGAGCCACAGAAGCTGGGCCGGGTGCAGGGGCGTGCCGCGCAACTGGCCGATCTCATAGGCTGCGGCCATGGTGCGCAGCATCGAAAAGCTCGACCCGCCGCCAGTGTCCGTGGCCAGCCCCACGCGTTGCCCCGCCACGCAGAATTCGCGGGTGCGGAACAGGCCGGACCCGATGAAGGTGTTCGAGGTCGGGCAGTGGATCAGGCTGGCATCGACGTCGCGCAGCCGGGCAATCTCGCGCGCCTCCAGATGGATGGCGTGGCCGTAAAGCCCGCCGGGGCCCAGCAGGCCGTGCGCCTCATACGTGTCCAGATAGTCGCGCGCGTCGGGATAGAGCGACCGTACCCAGGCGATTTCGTCGGTCTGTTCGGACAGATGCGTTTGCATCAGGCAGTCGGGACGCTCGGCCCACAGGGCGCCCAGGGCGGCAAGCTGGTCCGGGGTCGAGGTGGGCGAAAACCGGGGCGTGATGACATAGGAGGCCCGGCCACGCCCATGCCAGCGGTCCAGCAGCGTCTTGCTGTCGTCATAGGCGCTTTGGGGCGTGTCGCGCAGCCCGTCCGGCGCGTTGCGGTCCATGCAGGTCTTGCCGGCGGCAACGCGCATGTTGCGCGCGGCGGCGGCTTCGAAAAACGCGGCGACGCTTTCGGGATGGATGGTGCAGAAGGTCGCGACGGTCGTGGTGCCGTTGGCCAGCAGCAGGTCCAGATAGCGGGCGGCGATCTCGGCAGCATAAGCGGCATCGCCGAATTTCATTTCTTCGGGGAAGGTGTAGCTGTTGAGCCAGTCGATTAGCCGCTTGCCCCAGCTTGCGATCATGGCCGTCTGCGGAAAATGCGCATGGGCATCGACGAAGCCGGGCAGGATCAGCCCCGCGCCGTGGTCTCGCCGGGCGGCCTGCGGATAGGCGGCCAGCACCTGATCGGCGGGGCCCGTCGACAGGATCCGCCCGTCCTGAATGGCCACAGCGCCGCGGCGGTCGTGCCGCGCGGCCGCGTCGGGCGGCATCTGGAACGGATCGCCGGTGAAGTTCAGAACCTGTCCCAGAAGGATTTCAACATCGCCCATCTTGGTGCCTCCTGCCGACCTGCCGTCTTCCAAAGAGCATATCTGAGGCGCCGTCCCAAGCCCGACGCCGCGCCAGGCAGCCGGGAGGCGTAAAAAACTCCGGCAAGCCGTTGATTTGGCCTGTCGCAGCCCGCGCGGTCTGACTAAATTGGCGCCGCACGGTCGGAGGGTCCCATGAGCGAAACAGCAGAAAACGCCGAAACCACCGAGATCGTGCTGGATCAGGATCGCACCGATGCGGTTCTGGAGGCGGTCGAAGCGGGCGACAGCGAACAGCTGCATGTGCTTCTGGACGCGCTGCACCCGGCCGACATCGCCGACCTTCTGGAACAGATCAGCAGCAGCGAGCGCGAGGCGTTTCTGGCCATGTGGTCCGGCGCCGATGTGGCGGACGTGCTGTCGGAGCTTGACGAAGGTCTGCGCGAGGATGTGATCGAGCAGGTCGACCGCGAGGCGCTGGCGCGTGGTGTGCGGGAACTGGACACCGACGATGTGGTGGATCTGGTCGCCGATCTGGAAGACGAGCAGAAAGAAACCATTCTGGGCGCGCTGGAAGAGGGCGACCGGTTTGCCGTCGAACAGTCGCTTAGCTTCCCGGAATATTCCGCCGGCCGGTTGATGCAGCGCGATGTCGTCAGCGCGCCGGAAGACTGGTCCGTCGGGCAGATGATCGATTTCCTGCGTGACCGGGCCGAAGAGCTTCCGGAACAGTTCTATCACGTGATCCTGCTGGATCCGCGCATGCATCCGGTGGCCAATGTCACGCTGGGACGGCTGCTCAGCTCCCGCCGCTCTGTGCGTCTGCGCGATATTGTCGAAGAGACGTTTTTTACTTTCGAGGCCGACGAGCCGCAGGAAAATGTCGCCTATGCCTTCAATCAGTATCACCTGATTTCCGCGCCGGTGGTCGATGATGCCGACCGGCTGGTCGGGGTGATCACCATCGACGACGCGATGATCGCGTTGAGCGAAGAGCATGAAGAAGACCTGCTGCTGCTGGCCGGTGTCGGGGCGGATGCCAGCATGTCCGACCGGGTGGTGGACACGGTGAAGGCGCGGCTGCCCTGGCTGGCGGTCAATCTGGGCACGGCGATCATTGCATCGCTGGTCATTGCCCAGTTCGAAGATGCGCTGGCCCAGATCGTGGCGCTGGCGGTGCTGATGCCCATCGTGGCGTCGATGGGGGGCAACGCGGGGACGCAATCGCTGACGGTTGCGGTGCGGGCCCTGGCCACCCGCGACCTGACCGGGTCGAACGTTCTGCGCGTCATCCGGCGCGAGGCGCTGGTGGGCCTGACCAACGGCGTGTTTTTCGCCCTGGTGATGGGGCTGATCGGCGGGATCTGGTTCAGTTCGGCGATGATCGGCGGGGTGTTGGCTGTTGCCATGATCGTGAACCTGCTGGCCGCCGCGCTGGCGGGCATTCTGATCCCGGTTACCCTTGAACGGTTAAAACTCGATCCTGCGCTGGCGTCGGGCACCTTCGTGACGACGGTCACAGATGTGGTCGGGTTCTTCGCCTTTCTGGGGCTCGCCAGCCGGGTTCTGCTATGACCGAAGACGCCAAGGCTGCGGCGCGCAAGGCGGCGTTCAAGCGGCGTGCGGCAGCCCATGCGGCGGTGGATGCCGCTCCGGCGCAAACCCGGTTGTGGGAAGTGCTGAGCCAAACCCCCGGCGCCGTATTGGCGGGATATATGCCCATGCGCAGCGAGATCGATCCGCTGCCGGTGATGGGCCGATGGGCCGAAGCCGCGCCGGTTTGTGTGCCGGTGATCCTTGGCGCGGGGCAGGCGCTGGCCTTTCATCGCTGGCACCCAGGCGCGCCCATGCAGGACGGCCCGTTCGGGGCCCGGATCCCGGCAGCGGCCGATCCGGTCACCCCTGCGGTGCTGATCGTGCCGCTCGTGGCGTTCAGCCGGGCAGGCGGGCGGCTGGGCTATGGCGGCGGGTATTATGACCGGACCCTGCAGGCGCTGCGCGCGGCGGGTCCGGTGCGGGCCATCGGCTTTGCCTATGCGGCGCAGGAAGACGCCGCGCTGCCGTTGGAAGCGGTGGATCAGCCGCTTGACGCGATTGTCACCGAAAGAGCGCTCATCCTGCCCGGCGGCGGCGACGCGGGGTCAAATCTCTTGCCGTGCGCCCCGGCGGCGCCTAGGCACATCTTATGAGGTTATTGTTTCTTGGGGATGTGATGGGCCGCGCGGGCCGGACGGCCGTGCAGGAGCATCTGCCGCGCCTGCGCAGCGACTGGCGGATCGACTTCGTCGTGGTCAACGGCGAAAACGCGACATCAGGGGCGGGGCTGTCCCCGGACCATGCCAAGCTGCTGCTGGATGCGGGGGCCGATTGCCTGACGCTGGGCGATCATGC
>JAGQRU010000120.1:4305-4542 GCA_020425105.1 Paracoccaceae bacterium | reverse complement strand
CCGGTGCTGTTCAACCAGTACGGCCTGAACGAAATCTGGGATGCAGAATATTCCAAGGTGGGCGTCAAGCATATCTCGGCCGGTGCCTGGGACCCCTGCCATTTCGCCACCAAGGATCCGATCCGCAGCCTGGCCGATCTTCAGGGCAAGCGGGTCTTCACCTTCCCCACGGCGGGCCGCTTCCTGGCGCAGTTCGGCGTGGTGCCGGTGAACCTGCCGTGGGAGGATATCGAGGTC
>JAGQRU010000120.1:0-4275 GCA_020425105.1 Paracoccaceae bacterium | reverse complement strand
GCATCGCCTGGTCGGGCATCACCGAAGACTACACCGTCGGCTGGGCGGATGTGACCAATTACTTCCTGACCAACAACATCTCGGGCGCATGGGCCGGGTCGTTCTTCGCCAATATGGACCGCTGGAACGAACTGCCCGAAGACCTGCAGACGCTGTTCCGGGTCTGCTGCGACCAGAGCCATTACTACCGTCAATGGTGGTACTGGGGCGGCGAAGCCAGCCTGCGGGTGAACGGCACCAAGATGGAACTGACCTCCATCCCCGATGCGGAATGGGCCACCGTCGAAGAAGCCGCGCTGAAATTCTGGGACGAGATCGCGGCGGAATCCGCCGTCAAGGCTCAGGTGGTCGAGATCTTCAAGAAGTACAACGCCGACATGCAGAAGGCTGGCCGGCCGTATCGGTACGGCTGAGCTATCTCTTGCGACGGGCGGTTCCGGCGATGGCCGGAGCCGCTGCCCTGACCCCTGACTGACACGGACACAGCAATGCCCACGCCCATGACCTTTGACAGCCTGAAAGCCGATGTTGCCGCCGGGATCATCGACACCGTCCTTGTCTGCTTTACCGATATGCAGGGGCGGCTGATGGGCAAGCGGTTCCATGCGGCGAATTTCGCCGAACATGGGTATCAGGAAACCCATTGCTGCAACTACCTGCTGGCCACCGATCAGGAAATGGCCACGCCCGACGGCTATGCGGCGACAAGCTGGGCGCAGGGCTATGGCGATTACGTGATGCGGCCGGACCTGACAACGCTGCGCCCGGTGCCGTGGCTGGCGGGCACGGCCATGGTGCTGTGCGATGTGCTGGACCACCACACCCATGCGCCGGTGCCGCACGATCCGCGCGCCGTGCTGAAAGCGCAAATCGCCCGGGCCGAGGCCAAGGGCCTGACGCCGATGATGGCGTCGGAACTGGAATTTTTCCTGTTCGAGAAAAGCTATGACGACATCCGCAAGGGCGGCTTTCGGGATTTGCAGCCGATCTCGGGCTACAATCAGGATTACCACATCCTGCAGACCACCAAGGAAGAGGCGATCATGCGGCCGATCCGCAATCACCTCTATGCCGCCGGGATCCCGGTGGAGAACACCAAGGGCGAGGCCGAAACCGGGCAGGAGGAGCTGAACATCCGCTATGCCGATGCGCTGGCCTGCGCCGATCACCACACCATCGCCAAGCACGCGATCAAGGAAATCGCCTGGATGCACGGCCATGCCGCGACCTTCCTGCCGAAATGGCGGGCCGACAAGGTGGGGTCGTCCTCGCACCTGCATCAGTCGCTGTGGCAGGGCGGCGATGCCGCGTTTCACGACCCGTCGCGCGACTACGGCATCTCGGAACTGATGGGGCAGTTTCTGGCCGGGCAGCTGAAATATGCCGCCGACCTGACGTTTTTCCTGGCGCCCTATGTCAACAGCTACAAGCGGTTCATGAAGGGCACCTTCGCGCCGACCAAGGCGGTCTGGTCGGTGGACAACCGCACCGCCGGGTTCCGGGTGTGCGGTGACGGCACGCCCGCCGTGCGGGTGGAATGCCGCATCGGCGGGTCGGATCTGAACCCCTATCTGGCGCAGGCCGCGCTGCTGGCCGCCGGTCTGGCCGGGATCGAGGAGAACCTGCCCCTGCAGCCGCCCACCCAGGGCGACATCTACGACGCCGCCACGGCACCCGAAATTCCCCGCACCCTGCGCGCCGCCACCGAAACCCTGCGGGGGTCCGCCATGTTGCGTGCTGCCCTTGGTGACGATGTGGTCGACCACTACACCCGCTGTGCGGAATGGGAGCAGGAGGCCTTTGACGCCGTGGTCACGGACTGGGAAATCGCCCGCGGGTTCGAACGGGCCTGATCTATGATCACCGGTCTCGACCATGTGGTACTGACCGTGCGCGATATCGAGGCCGCGGCAGAATTTTACGCCCGTGTCCTTGGCCTGGATGTCGTGCGCTATGGCGCGGGGCGGGTGGCATTGCAGGCCGGCGCCCAGAAGATCAATCTTCAGACACTGGGCATGGAAACGCGCAATCACGCCTCAATTGGCGGCGGGGATCTGTGTCTGCTGACCGATATGGCCCTTTCGGTGGCAGAGGGCAGATTGCGCGGCGCAGGCGTGGCCATTCTGGAAGGTCCAGTGGCCAGAACCGGCGCCCGCGGTCCCATGATGTCGGTCTACTTCAATGATCCGGACGGCAATCTGATAGAGCTTGCCGCGTATGAAAAGGAACTGCCGTGAAGACGCTTGAGTGTATTTCGCCCATTGATGGCACGGTGCTGGTCCGCCGCCCGGTGCTGAGCCCGGATGCCGCCGCCGAGGTCGCGGCGCGCGCGCGTGCGGCGCAACCGGCCTGGGCGGCCCGCCCGCTGGCCGAACGTGTGGCGCTGGTCCTGAAAGCGAAGGAAATCATCGGCAGCCAGACCGGCCGCATGGCCGATGAACTGGCCCGGCAGATGGGCCGTCCGATCCGCTATGGCGGCGAATTCGGCGGGTTCAACGAACGGGTCGATTACATGGCCTCGATCGCCGAAAAGACGCTCGCGCCGATGGTGATCGAAGACAGCCCCGCCTTCCTGCGTCAGATCGCCCGCGAACCCCATGGGGTGGTGCTGGTCGTGGCGCCGTGGAACTATCCCTATATGACCGCGATCAACACCATCGCGCCGGCGCTGATGGCGGGCAATACGGTGGTGCTGAAACACGCCACGCAGACCCTTCTGGTGGGCGAGCATCTGGCCGAGGCGTTCCAAGCCGCCGGGGTGCCCGAGGATGTCTTCGCCAATGTGGTGATGGATCACGACACCACCAGCGGGCTGATCGCCGCGAACGCCTTCGACTTCATCAACTTCACCGGGTCGGTTGCGGGCGGGCAGGCGATGGAACGGGCCGCGGCGGGGACCTTCACGCCGGTCAGCACCGAACTGGGCGGCAAGGATCCCGGCTATGTGCGCGCCGACGCGGATCTGGACGCCGCCGTGGACGGGCTGATGGATGGGGCGATGTTCAATTCCGGCCAATGCTGTTGCGGGATCGAACGGATCTATGTCCATGAAAGCCTGTTTGATGCCTTTGTCGAAAAGGCCACGGCTTTGGTGCGGGGCCACAAGCTGGGCAATCCGCTGGATCCCGACACCACCATCGGCCCGATGGCCCATGCACGCTTTGCGGCCACGGTGCGCGCGCAGGTCGCCGATGCGCTGGCATCGGGTGCCGTCGCGCATCTGCCGCCCTTCGACGGCGACGACGGCGCGGCGTATCTGTCGCCGCAGATCCTGACCAATGTCACCCACGACATGACAGTGATGCGCGAAGAAAGCTTCGGGCCGGTGGTGGGCATCATGCCGGTGAAGGACGATGACGAGGCCGTCGCGCTGATGAACGACTGCCAGTTCGGGCTGACCGCCGCGATCTATACCAAGGACGCCGCCGCCGCCGAAGCCATCGCCGCCCGGCTGGAAACCGGCACCGTCTTCATGAACCGCTGCGATTATCTGGATCCGGCGCTGTGCTGGACCGGCTGCAAGGCTACGGGCCGCGGCGCGGGCCTGTCGGTCCTGGGCTTCATGGCCCTGACCCGCCCCAAATCCTATCACCTGAGGAAAGTCTGACCCATGACGCTGCGTGCAAACTGGTCTTATCCCACCGCCATCCGCTTTGGTGCCGGCCGCATTTCCGAGATCGCCGAGGCCTGCAAGGTGGCCGGTATCGCCCGCCCGCTGCTGGTCACCGACAAGGGGCTGGCGGGGCTTGGCATCACCGCGCAGACGCTCGACCTTCTGGACGGCGCCGGTCTGGGCCGGGCGATGTTTTCGGATGTCGATCCCAACCCCACGGGCGCCAATGTCGCCGCCGGCGTCGCGGCCTATCGCGCGGGCGGGCATGACGGGGTGGTGGCCTTCGGCGGCGGGTCGGGGCTGGATCTGGGCAAGGTGGTGGCCTTCATGGCCGGCCAGACCCGCCCTGTCTGGGATTTCGCGGATGTGGGCGACTGGTGGACGCGCGCCGATGCGACCGCGATCCATCCGATCGTCGCGGTGCCGACGACGGCGGGCACCGGCTCCGAGGTCGGGCGTGCCTCGGTCCTGACGAACACGCTGACGCATGAAAAGACCATCATCTTCCATCCGCGCATCCTGCCCTCGGTGGTGATTTCCGATCCGGAACTGACCCTTGGCCTGCCGCGTGCGATCACCGCCGGCACGGGGATGGATGCCTTCGCCCACTGCCTCGAAGCCTATTGCGCGCCGCATTTCCATCCGATGAGCCAGGGCATCGC
>JAGQRU010000119.1:9490-18359 GCA_020425105.1 Paracoccaceae bacterium | reverse complement strand
CGACAATGAAAGATTAGATAGAATTACAAGTAATTTTGTTGATATTGCGGATGATCTCGATGTCGAACCTGAGAAGCTAGTTAACCTGCTCAGGGGGCGTGAGCCGAAAATTTCGCTGCACATAAAAAACGGGAGTGTTTCTCTTATTCATCACGTGGAGAACATCCAAGTGACAAAGAAGCCGAAGGGGTTAAAGTTCGATCCGGCTTCTGAGGATGACTATGAGGTGCGCTTGGCTGTGCGTGTGCCGTCCGATCTGGTTGAGGCTTTTGAGAGTTCTGCGGCCAGCCAGGGTGTGCGGCGGAAAAAGGCTGCGTTTGTTGAGGCATTGAGTCGTTGGCTTGCCGGTGAAAAAACTGATGCACCCTTCCAAACCTATCACGGCGATGACAAAATTTTTCAAGTGTCGGTGCCGCGCGAGATGCTGAGAGCCCTCGACGAACGGGTGGCTGAAGCGGGTATGAAGAAGAAGACGGCAGTTAGCCAAGTTTTGATGACTCACTTGAGCCTCGACGCAGATGAATAGCATGTACAACGTTAGTTGTAACAATATTCACAAATTCTCGCGGGACCCACTTTAAGATATACAACAAAAGTTATACAACGTAAGTTGTAGTTACTCAGTGGGAGAACTACAATGAATTTATCGCCGATTGTTGCTGCCCATCCCGCATGTCTACGCAATCCGGTGCTCTTCCAGGTCTTTGCACTCTTCTTCTTCGAGCGAACAGACTCCGCCAACATGGTTCGCGATCTAATCACAGCGTCGATTTGGGATTGGCATGCGGATGGAGGCAAGATCGTTACTTCACGGCGTGAAGAGCTCGACATCGGGCGCATGGAGACGCTGGGCGAGGCATATGTCTATTCGACGAAAGGCAAAGCCATCTACCTTGAGCCCGGAATAGTACTGACCCGTCTTGACGATTCCTTCGGGGAAAACACTCGTCGCACTTTGAATCGAATGAAGGAAAAGCTGAAAAATCCCTGCACGCAGCGCGTCGACAAGCGCCTTCTACCGTTGATGTTCTGGATGGACGTTGCACGGAAAATCATTGAGTTCCAAGTGGACGACTAAAGAGAAAGCGGGCGGGAAAACCGCCCGCTTTTGGAACAAGCCCAGCCCCGGGCCGAACCCGTTCCCTGCAATTGGGAACGGGCTTTTTATTTGCTTGGAGGCTCCGCACATGGACTGGAAAACCATTTCTATCCTCGCTCTCAACACGCTGGCATCTGTATCGGGCTCGGTTTCGGCCAAACTGGCCGTCAAACATGACAGTTTGGTCTTCGCATCGCTTGGCGGGGCGTTCTGGTCGATGTCGGCGGTGACGTTTCTCTATCTTCTGACCCGCAATATCGAGCTGGGCGTGTTGTCGGTTGTCACCCAGGCGCTTGGCCTGATCGGAGTCATGCTGATCAGCATCGCCTATTTTGGCGAGGGCGTGACATCCCAGAAGCTTCTCGCTCTGGCGCTGGTTGTCGCCGGGATCGCGCTCGCGTCCTGGCCGACGCAAACCGGATAATTCCGCCCACAATCCGACCGGGGTCGGCCCGGTCGGATTTTCAGATGCGTGCCAATGGAAACAGCCGCTTGGTCGCGGCTGTTTCTTATTGGAGGCATCATATGTCGAAACACCACAAGGGATCGGGAGGTCCGGGTTCGCCCGGCAGCGCCTACAAGGGCACGGGCACCCAGATCAAATTCTCCATTGAGGACATGCTTGAAGTGGTCATCTCGACCGCGCTGCGCATAACCGATGCGGAGCGGGCGCGGGCGCGCCTGAACGATCTGGTCACGTCCGCTTTCGGCGCGAAATACGGCGCGAAGATGCGGCAGCTAGAGACGTTGCTGGACCACACGCGGAAAGAGCATGCGCAGACGGAGGCCGAACTGGGGCACCTGCGCAAGCTGCAAGCCGACACACCGGAATGGGTGCCCGCCAGTCGGGAGAACCATGCTCGCAGCGCCGACGAACATGTCGAGACGCCGGTCTGGCGTTGGCAGTTTCGTCATCAGGTCTCGGCGCTGACGATCTTCCTTCTGATGATCGTCGCGCTTGGGGCCTCGGCCCTGACCGCACATGCCAATCTCGTTGGCACCGGCCTGCCCGTGTTCCTCGAAAATCCGCTCTTGCCCTGGTCCATGGCAATGCTCGCACCGATGTCCGCATTGGCGATCAAGGCCATGGCAGCACATATCCGGCGGGAAGGGGCGAAGAGCCTGTTCAACCTTGCGGTGATGATCGCGGCGGGGCTGTCGATTGCGGCGTGGGGCACACTCTTTGCCATGAACTATCATGGCCTGTCCGCGTCGACCGCGTTGGGGGGGCTCTTCGATGAGCCGAGCTTCTGGGACGAGGTGCGCGATACCGGCTTTGTCGCCGCGACCCTGTCGACCGAAATCCTCGTTGGCGCGGTTCTGGCGCTTAACCTCGGTAAGATCGCCGCGAATTACGCGCCCGATTACTGGTTCAAGAACCTGCAATACGAGGCGCGAGAGAAGCAGATCGCACGCGTTGCCGCAAAGCTGATCGAGCTCGGCGAGCATCTCGCCCGGCTTGAAGGCGAGAGCTTCGAATATGCCGAATCCCTGCGCCTTCAGATCGAGCTGGCGATCTTCGCCCATGACGGGCGGCGCGGCGCCTCGGACCAATCCATCCTTTAATTCAGGAGACACTCCCATGAAATCCTATATCACTATTATGTTTGCCGGACTGCTCGTCGGCACTGCCATCGCTATGGCCACGATGGCTCAGGCGCGCGACGCGGTGGTCGGCTTGTCCCCCAATCAATCCCCCGAGGAACTGCAAGTCCAGATTGAGCGGCTGATCGGCCACGCAATCGCGACGCTGGAACCCGGCGAGACGATGCACTTTTTCGATGCGGCGGATGCGACATTGATCGCCAGCTTCACCGCACCCGAAGGCACCGGAGCAGGTAACCCGAAAACCATGGTACAGGCGAACCGCACGGCACTTGCCGGATTACAGCGCTTTATCAAAAGCGCCACGCCGCAACCGGGACGCGTGGCGCATATGAACCTGCCTGCCTTCTTGCGCGCGATCCGGGCGCATTATCCGGCGGGGGCGGACGGTGCCGATCTCATCGTGTTGGGGGCGCCGATTACGGATGATCCTCAGGCCCCGAGCCTGTCGATGCAAGGGGGGCGGGTGCCCAATGACGGCCATATCGCCGCGCGGGCGGGTCAGTCGATCTATGCGACAGATGGCCTTCCCGGGTCCCTCGACGGCTATGATGTCTATTTCGGCCTGATCGGAGAGCCCTGGAAGATCTCTGACGCGCATGGCCATTATGTCGATCGGTTCTGGGCCTTGTCGGTCGAGGCGTCCGGTGCTTCGCTCGCCTTCTTCGGCGACGATCTGAACACGCTCTTCGCGCTGGCCGGACGGGATGCGCCGGACCGGGTGCACGGGGAGCCGTTGGTGCCGACCAACAAGCTTGAGATGCTGCAATTCGCGCCGGACACGGGCGCGGTCTCGGATATCTATTCCGCGCCGCTTGTCGTGACCCCCGCGCCTGAACCGGTCTGGCGGGCTGCCAGAAACGCCGTGATCGGGGTCACCTGGGACGTGCAGGGGGTCGATCTCGACCTCTATGTGCGTCCCGATGCGGCCTCTCCGGTGATCTTCTTCCAGCAGGCGGATACGCCGCAGGGGCGGCTCTATAAGGACTATACCTTAAGCCCGGGCACCGGGTTCGAGACGGTTGCCCTCAAGGACCGGCCGGTCGATCTGAGCGGCCTGCATCTGGCGGTGAACTACTATGGCGGTGTGGCCAGCCCGCAGGGCGTGTCTGGCGAGATCCGCATCTCTATCGGCAATCAGGTCTGGGCCGCGCCCTTCAAGGTCGCGGCAAGCCACGGCAATCGCGGCCTGGGAGCAGAAGCAGTTCTGCGCGATCAGGTGTTGCCGAATGACGCGTGGGTCATCATCGACCCGATGGAAGTGCTTGGGGTGCAGTAACGGGACTTCCGCCCGGCAGCCGCCCCCGGCGATCTTGTCAAAGCCGAACAATCGAAAGGCGCCTCGCATGTCGCGAGGCGCTTTTTGCATTGGAAAGGACGATCATGTCGAAACAACAAAACGCTCCGGATAGTCCCGTCGCGCGGCTTCTGGTCACCATCGCCATCGGCTGCGGCCTGTGGACCTGGCCATTGGACAGCCTATACGATCCTGTCCTACGCGGGGTCTGGTATTTTGGCGCCTTCTGTTGCGCCGTAGGTATCTTGAAATCTCTACCGGCGCGGGGTGATGGGGGAGGTCTTGTCGGCAATCTCTTCCGCCTGATCCGGGCCTTCGGTAAGGACGACAGCAAAGGCTCTGCAGGCTTCATGAGCGAGCGGGAGATCCGCAAGGTGCGGCTTCACCGCAGAAAGAAGGGCAGCCGCTTTGCCGGGATTGTCGGCAATACAGCCCTTTGGCTCTGGACCGAGACACACCATCTGATTGTGGGTCCTGCCGGGTCGGCCAAAACCTCCGCCGCGATCATCAATATCTTGATGGGATCGCCGGAAAGCGCCCTGATCAATGACATCAAGGGCGAGCTTCTGGAGATGACGGCCCGGCATAGGGCGAAGGCCTTCGATCACGGCATCAAGGTGATTGACCCTAAGAACCCGGAGGCGAGCATCAAGTTCAACCCGCTCGATGATATCGTCGCGGCGATTGAACAGGGATCTGCGGCGGCCCTGACCAAATCACGCGGGATCGCTCTGCAACTGGCACCGAATCCGCAAGGTGGCGGCGGGCAGAACGAGATTTTCTATCAAGGTGGGCGGAATTTGATCGTGACGGTCATCCTCGCCGTCTGTGTCGCCCTGCCGCCTGAACATCGCAATCTCGCGACGGTCTATCGGGCGCTCTCCGATATGGACGTCTTGCATGATCTGCTGCAGGCGGCGGCGAAATCATCTGCGCTGAACGGTGAAATCGCCGATATGGCGCGGAGCGCCCATACGCAGGCTTTCGGAGATGACGGAAACGCCAAGACCTTCGAGAGCTTCCGCATCAATGCGGCGCTCGCGCTCGAAGGGTTCGGTCCTGGGAACTATCTCGCCGCGATCACGTCCGAGACGACCTTCCGCTTCGCAGAACTGAAAGAACGAAAAATCTCGCTCTACATCAAGATCGACTATGCCAATGCCAAGGTGCTTGGCGGGCTGTCGGGACTGGTTCAGCACCTCGCGGCAGAAGCCATGGTTGAGGCGGGGAACAACAAGCCGGTCCTCTTTTGTCTCGACGAGTTTACGAATGCCCCTTGCCACAAACTCGCGGAAATCCTGACGCTGTTGAGATCGGCGGGCGTGCGTGTCGTGATGGCTTGTCAGGATCTGAACGATATCGAGCGGGTTTACTCCAAGAACGATCTGGAGACGGTGCTGTCGGAGGCGCATATCAAGCAGTTCCTGAGCGTCAGGTCGAAGAAAACCCTCGAATGGCTTTCCGCGATGCTGGGCGAATACACGGAGACGGTCTCGTCCTTCGCCATGGGGCGCGACGGGGCTCAGGAAAGCCTCGCGCGCGCTAATCGCCGCCTTCTGACAGAGGACGAGTTGCGCAGGCTGAGCCCGGATGCCCAGATCGTCCTTTACGGCAACCACAAGCCGATCCTTGCCAAAAAGGTGCAGGTCTTCGCCATCTCCAACTGGCGGAAAACGGTTGGGATCAACACGGCCTATGGCAAAAAGCGAAAATTGTTGCCGGTCGAGGTACGGCTGCGTTGGTGGGGGACGGAAGTCACGCCGCGTGCCAGCCGGGCTTATGCGCGTATCCAACGCGACCTCTTCCGCAGACGCGGGCAAAAGGGGCGGTTCTGGCGGCATCTGCTTGGTGGCTTAAGCGTTAGCCCGCTCCTGATCATCGCATTGATCGCGGTCGGGTTGCTTCAGGGACAGGGGCTGCCGAACCTGCGATGGGAGTATGGCTATCGTGGAGCCGCCCATGTTCAGCCCAGATCCTATGTCTGGTGCCGCTATGTCGGTCCCACGAGCCCGGGAACGATCAATGGCCCAAACTGCCCGCTGATCCTGTGGCGTAAATGATGACGTGGAGCCTGATATGAAAAACCCGAAAGACGACCGTATGATCGAAACTCGCGACGGCTGGGCAAGCGTGCCGCGCTCCGTTCGGGGCGTGCCGCTCACGGAGTATCTGCGCAATGTGGAGCTGCCCGACAATCTTGAACGCGCGGTGGTTTATCCGACACCCGGCGGCCCCGTCGCGCTGGAGCCCGATCCGGTGCCATGGACCGAACATCACGATGAACGTGTCCAGCACTATGCAGAGACGCTCAGGGAGCAGATCGAGGAAAAGGGTTACTACGCGAATAGCCTCAAATCCTTTGCCCGGCGCCTGTCGACGGAGACCGGTTATCCGCAGTCGGAGATGAAGGCTTTGATCGTCTCCAGCTTCGATGCGGCCAATGGCATGGACCCGTTCAGCTATCTTCAGCAGCAGCGCGCCGAGAAGGGGCTTCCGGTGCGCGAGCGAAACCCCGAGATGTCCCAGGCGCAGGAGCCCGAACTCTGATGTCGAGCGAAGATGAAACGCTGAACCCCGAAGCGGTGAGTGCAGAGTTTCCGACACGCGATCAGTTGAAGGCTTTGATCAACCGGCGGGACGGATTGCTCGATCTGATGGAAGGGCAGGTCGATCCCGACTGGAAAAGCAACCCCAACAACGAGCTGCGACAGGCTCTCCGGGCCGTTGCGGGCGAAGAGCGCAAGGTGGAGGCCCGCCTAAAGGCCGCTTCCGCTACGATGCGCCGGGACTTTGAACTCGGGATCGACTGATGTCAAATTTGCGAACATGCCCCGGTCGATGTTAGGCTGGGGCATGTTATTGACGGAAATTGATTTTTTAATGGACCTGGAGCGCGAACTGCTCCTGCGCAAACGCACCCGTATCGTCGATCTTCCCAAGACCGGTCGTCAGCCTGTTGAGGCCTACGCCCTTGTCTGGGACTGGTATGATCGCCTGCTGACCTACAGACACAGCGCAGGCGAGGATCAGATCAAACGCAACTGGCAGGCTTGCATGGATGAGGAGGGGTTGAATGCGGCAGACGCGCTCGTCCGGTTGGTTTATGTCTATGTTGAAGGCGCCGAGCGGCTGGGGCTGGATCTCGTCGGGGATGATGTGCGGTTGGAGGTGGCTCAAAAGCACATGGCAGCTTGGCGGAAGCGTCGGCAGGAATCTGGGACCTGAACGCGCAATGAATTCGCGGGTCATGCGGGTTTGGCTGCGCTGTTCTGATTGCGGACTTGGGCATCCGGCACGATGAAGGGGCGTGTTGCGCACTTTGCAGCCCTCCAAAGCAAAGTTATCTACGACGGCATGTAGTTTCGTAACCGGCAGTCGCCTATGAGCGATTTTTTGTAGGTCTTTGGTGTCTTCCTGCTCAAGAAAGGATTAGCCGTTTTGCGATGGCAGGCTGATCGACTAGCTTGGCTTCAATGAAAATCCCGACTGGGAAATAATTTCTTTGCCTGGTCGCGCGGGTGCGTTGCGCGGGGGACCGGCAAAGGACGGGGGGCGTCGTCGGTTTGTGGTGTGGTCTGGCCGATGGCCTCGTCCATCGGATGACCAAGATCGGAGAGCCGGTGGGAGACATCTTCGATCTGCTCGGCGATCAGGTGCACGACGATGCCTTCGCGCTGAAGCCGTCCTGTGACGCGCAATAGCCGCCCGCCCATGACGGCGCGGCGGAATCGCTGGAATACCTTTTTCCAGACCACAATATTCGACACGCCGGTTTCATCCTCCAGCGTCAGGAAGATCACGCCGGAGGCGGTGCCGGGGCGCTGTCGGGTGATGACAAGCCCGCAAACTGTCGTCTGGCGCAAAGGGGCCGTCTCCAGCATGTCGTGGCGGGTGAGGCCGGGCATGGAGGGGCGCAGCAATTCCATTGGATGCGCGCGCAGCGTCAAGCGGGTGGCGACGTAGTCTTCCACGACCTCTTCGCCCATCTGCATCTGGGGCAGTTGGACTGCCGGTTCTTCAATTGCTTCGCCATCAATCGGATCACTGAACAGCGGCAGGGGTTGCGGGGCGCGGATGGCGCGGACCTGCCACAGCGCATCGCGCCGGGCCAGCCCCATGCCGGTGAAGGCATCTGCTTCCGCCAAGCGTTCCAGTGCTTCGGGAGCGACCCCCGCCCGCAGCCAGATGCTTTCGGGATCGCGATACCCGTTGCCGCGCGCCGCCACGATCCAGTTTGCGTCCTCTTCCTTGAAACCCTTGATCTGACGGAACCCCAGCCGCAAGACCAGCGCGCCATCCGGGCGACGTTCCAGCGTATTATCCCAGATGCTGTGGTTGACGCAGATGGGACGGACCTCGACCTGGTGGTCGCGCAGGTCCCGTACGATCTGGGCGGGAGCATAAAACCCCATGGGCTGGGAATTCAGGAGTGCACAGGCGAAAGCCGCCGGGTGGTGGCACTTCAGCCAGGCGGAGACATAGACCAGAAGCGCAAAGGCCGCCGCGTGACTTTCGGGAAAGCCATAATCGGCAAAGCCTTCGATCTGTCCGAAACAGCGTTCAGCGACCTCAGGAGAGTACCCGTTCGCCAGCATGCCCGCGATGAATTTGCCCCGGTGTTCTTCAATTGTCCCCATGCGGCGAAAACTGGCAAGCGACCGGCGCAGCTTGTCGGCTTCTTCCGCTGTGTATCCGGCGCCAACCTCGGCAATGCGCAGGGCCTGTTCCTGAAACAACGGCACGCCAAGGGTCTTGCGGGTGATCTCCTCCAGCGCGGGGCCAAAAGGTTCGGCCTTTTCCAGCCCCTGCCGCCGTTTGATATAGGGCTGCACCATGCCGCCCTGGATCGGGCCGGGCCGGACGATGGC
>JAGQRU010000119.1:0-9485 GCA_020425105.1 Paracoccaceae bacterium | reverse complement strand
CCTCGATCACCAGATCGTAGAATTCGCGGGGGCGCATCCGGGGCAGAAAGTTCATCTGCGCGCGGCTTTCCACCTGAAAGACGCCAACCGCATCCGCCACGCAAAGCATGTCATAGGTCGCTTTATCCTCCTGCGGGACGGTGTCGAGCGTAAGCGTCCGACGCTCGTGATCTTCCAGCAACCCGAACGCCTTGCGGATACAGGTCAGCATCCCCAGGCCAAGCACATCGACCTTGAGGATTTTCAGCGTGTCGATGTCGTCCTTGTCCCATTCAATGAGGGTCCGGTCCTCCATCGCGGCGTTCTCGATTGGGGCCAGCTCGTCGAGCCGGCCCTTGGTGATCACGAACCCGCCCACATGCTGCGACAGATGCCGGGGGAAGCCGATGATTTCACCGATCAACCGCAGCGTCTGCGCCAGTCGGCGATCGGCGGGGTCGAGCCCCAGTTCGCGGATGCGGTCCAGATCGGGGCCGTTTCTGGAATAGCCCCAGATTTGCCCTGACAGCCCGGCGGTGACGTCCTGTGATAGCCCCATCACCTTGCCCACCTCACGGATCGCGGCACGAGAGCGGAAATGGATCACCGTCGCGCACAGACCTGCGCGGTGGCGTCCGTATTTTCTATAGATCCACTGGATAACTTCCTCGCGCCGCTCATGTTCGAAATCCACGTCGATATCGGGCGGCTCGCCCCTGTGCCGGGAGACGAAGCGTTCGAACACCATGCCGATCATATCAGGGCGGACATCGGTGATGCCCAGAAGATAGCACAGGATCGAATTGGCCGCCGATCCGCGTCCCTGGCAGAGGATCCCTTGCGAACGCGCATATTGAACGATGTCATGGACCGTCAGGAAGTAAGCCGGGAAATTCAGTTCCTCGATGACGGCCAGTTCCTTGGCCATCAACGCCTGCGCCCGTTCGGTTGCGCCTTGCGGATAGCGACGCGCCAGGCCCTCCCGTACCAGCCGGGTCAGCCGAAGCATCGGGGCTTCCCCGCCTTCGGCAATCTCGTCGGGATACTGATAGCTGAGCTGGCTGAGGTCGAAACTGCACCGCGCGGCGATTTCCAGTGTGCGTTTGAGCGCGGCGGGGAAATCGTGAAAGACACGCTCCATATCAGCGGCCCCTTTCAGGCGGTGTTCCGCATTCGGCAGGGCCTTGGTGCCGATCTCGTCAATCGTGCACCCAAGCCGCATACAGGTCAGCACATCCGCCAGTTGACGCCGCGCGGCGCGGTGCATCAGCACATCGCCTACCGCCACCATGGGGGCCGATGTCTGCTGCGCCAGACCTGCGCAGCCTTTCAGCCATTCCTGGTCCGAGCCATCATAGCGTGGCACCGCGCCAACAAAGACCTGGCCGGGATAGCGGCGCCTGACCCGGTCAATGTCGCGGGCCGCACACAGCATATCATCCGGTAACGCGATCAGGATCATGCCTGTGCACCCGGCCAGAAGATCGGTCAGATCAAGGTGACATACGCCCTTTTCAGCCCGCCGTTTGCCCAGCGTCAAAAGCCGCGCAAGCCGCTGATAGGCGGCCAGATCGGTGGGCAGGGCCACCCATTCCACTGTGCTGTCGCGGAGCACCAGACGGCAGCCGACGATCAGCTTGGGCAGGTGTGACACCTCGGGGCAGACGATATCCTCGGGCGCCCCGATTTCCTGTCTTGAGCAACTGTCCACCCGATGCTGCGAGCGGATGCGCACCGTGTCTCCGGCCTTCTCTTTCAGGACCTGCAACGCCTTATAAGCCCGCACGACACCCGCCAGGGAATTGCGGTCGGTGATCGCGATGGCGGCAAGCCCTATTTCTGCGGCGCGGGTGACGAATTCCTCTGGGTGAGAGGCCCCGGTCAGGAAAGTGAAATTGGTGGTCACGCACAATTCGGCGTACCCGCCGCGCGGACCCGGCGGTGGCGGTGGGTGGACCGGCCGACCATCACGCACGATCTCGATCATGGGAATTCTCCATGTACGAACCAGCCGGGATTTTGCGGCGTATAGAACATCCACAGCCGTCGCCCCTGCCGGGTCTCCACCCGCCAGTAATCCCGCAAGCCGCTGCGCCAGTTCGGATCGTCGAGCCACCATTCCGGAGCGATCCGTTCCGGCCCCGTGACACGGCCCGTGGTCAACGCCATGCGCCGCCAGCGAAACTGTGCCGGAGGCCGATCCCCAGTGGCGGCAATCGGCTCGGGCGGAAAGAGAATGATCGGACGCGGGCGCGAGGCGACCCAATTACCTTGCGGTTCGCTATAAGCCGCCGGCGCGATGATGAAGCTGCGCTCGGGGATATGGCTGTCGGCGGGAAGGAACCGCAATACGTTTTCCAACCCGATCCGCGTCCCGATCCTGGTGATCAGATCGTCCAGCCGCCCCGGGGGGCGCCCACCGACGTCGTTGACATGCGTGACCTGTTCAGGCGGCATCGGTTCTACCTGCACCGCTTCCAGCCGCAGCTGGTCAATGCCGAATCCCGCATCCACCTCGGCCACGCCCCGCTGAAACAGCGGCAAGATACGGGCCGGGTCGCGCAACGGGCGGGCAAGCCGCAATTCGACGCTCTGCGCCTCCTGATCCACCCGGCGCAGGGTCAGGCACAGCATACGTGCCCCTGTCTGGTTGTCCTTCAGCGTCGCGCAGAGCCGGTCCAGCAATCGCTCCGTCCCGGCCATCACATCCGCTTCCAACCCGATCGGGTCCGGCAGGGTCATGCGCACCGCGTAATGGGGCGGTTCTGGCGCGGGTGAGATTTGTTCGGGCTGATGCCCGAGCGCCTGATCCAGCCGCAGCATCAGCCCCGGTCCAAACCGCCGGGCCAATGGGGCGCGTGGGGCCGCCGCCAATTGACCGATGCTGCACAGTCCCATGCGCTTCAGGGCCGTCACGGTCTCCGGTTCAAGGCGCAACGCGGCCACTGGCAATTCTTCAAGGATCGCATCACTACCGAAATGCGCCTTGGCCCAAGACGCCCCGCGCGTGTTCCCAAGGCCGATCCGAACCGACAACCCGGCAGTAGCAAGGTGAGCGCCCATGGCGTCGGTCATCGCCGTTTCCCCGCCGAAAAGATGCGCCGCGCCGGTAATGTCCAGAACAAGCCCGTCCTCGCCGTCGAACCCGACCCAAGGGCACCACCGCGTCGCCCAGCGGCGCAGCAGGCTCAGAAATCGCTGATCCGCCGGTGGGTCCGCCGGACGGCTGGAAAGATCGGGGCAAAAAGCACGGGCATCGGAAAACGACATGCCGCGATAGAGCCCCCGGGCCTCCGCAGCCTCGTTCAGACAATACACCCGGTTGGCATTGTTCTGAGAGAAGGTGAGCACGAAGGGCCCATCGACAGGCCGCGCCCGCAGAATCCGGTCACTCGCGAGCCGGGGAAACCACAGCGATACGACGCGCCTCTTGATCCCATCGAACATGCCAGGCCCCAAGTGTTCCTGATTTGTTCTTTGTAAGCGTCCAGCATTGCAGAGTCGACTCCTGTGGGTCGAAGACCGGCACGCAATGCCACCTTGTCTCCGCTGCGTTGGAGCCCATGCCTTCCGGGGTCAGGCATATCCCCGTTGTCCCCCCGGCCTTGGCCGCCAGCTGCAACCGCCGTCCCGCCGTCAGGCTGATCGGGGCAGTCACCTCAAGAACGACGAATGGCACAGTTCCGTCCCGTAAAGCATCCTCCGCCACCGCCAACGCATCGGTCTGATCCTCGGTCTGCACCAGAACCAGGCCCGAAGGATCAAACCCGCCGACGCCAAAGGGATAAAGCCGCTCAGGCAGCCACCGCCCCCGAACCCAAATCACATCGGCACCTCCTTGCGCCGCATTCCAAAGCGCAAAGCTGAAAGCCGCAGGGCCACCGGCTTCATGGACACGACCGGAGCACAGAGGGTGAAGAATGAAGGCTATCATAGCGAAAGGCAGCATAGAAAATACAAAACGCCTCGATAAGGACGATTTGTAAAGGCACGAACCAAGCGAGCAGAATAAGATGAGGTACTTCAATACTTAAATGGTGACACCATTTAGACTTTAGAAGTCCTTAATCACTCTCATTTCCAACCTTCGGCTGCGGTGATGTCGTAAACAGTTCTGGTCATGGTAAATCTCCTTTCGGGTTTGTTGAAATCGGATATATCAACCCCTCGCGCCGAAACCCGCGCTGCAGGGTCAAGCGTGAAACGCCCAATAGGGCGGCGACGTAGGCGCAAGGCAGGCTGGCGGATTGCATCCATTCATGGGCGTCACGAATTGTGTCGGGCATCAAACTCGGCGGTCGGCCCAGTCTCGTTCCGCGTTTCCGGGCGGCGGCGAGACCTTCTTTGGTACGGCGGCTGATGATCCGGCGTTCGAACTGGGCGAAGGCGGCGAGGATGGTGTAAAACAGCTCACCTTCCTCGCTCATCGTGTCGATGGGAAAGCTCAGAACTTTGAACCGAACCCCGCGCTCGCGCAGCATTTGCGCGGTCATGATCGCGTCGATGGAGGAGCGGAAGGCGCGATCGAGATCGACCACCACGAAGGTGTCCGATGGCTCAAGCGCACCGATCACACTGTCGAACACAGGCCGTTCCGCCGCGACGGCTGAGAGATGCTCGACATGCATTTCGTCGCATTCCGCTTCGAGCTGCATGCTCTGGCGGTCGGTCTGCTGAGCAGCCGTTGAGACGCGGATATAGCCGATGCGGCACGGGGTGCGGTTCTCGGATCGAAAAGGATCCTTTCTGAACACCCGTTTTCCATGATCGTGGGGCACGCCCATTGGGCGCAGATCCCGCGAATTCCTTACGTTCAGCTTTACCGGCTCACGGGACTCCTGTAAAGCGCGAGGATGCACAAAAACCATGGAATATGAACAGCATAGCCGGATGGATGCGCGCAAGTATGGCGGTGACAGGCCTCGCGATCTGTCCACAGGTTTCTTTAGCGGAGGGGTTTACGGGAAAGGATTTTTCAGCTTGGCCGGTGGAGAGCCAGGACAGCTTCATCCAGACGTCGGTGACAATGGCCGGTGTCGTGCTGACACAGCTTCAACCGGAAAAATCCACTTGCATCGACAAGTGGTACATCGGCGAGGGCCGACGCGCCGAGCGCGACGCCTATATCCGCGAGACGATCATCGCCTACAGCAACTTTCACCCCAGCGGGACGCTTCTGGCGATTTTGGTGGAGGCCTGTGGTTCGTTGAAGTGATTATGGTTTTCCGGCAAGGGTGGGGATAGCGATCCGGACCGCTTCTATTTCCGGGGTTGGTGCGGCGTCAGGTTGCACAAGCTCTTCCCGAACGATGTCAGGCATCTTTGCGCCCATATCTCCCAGAATCCCATCCAACTCGCTCAGGCTCGGTGGATCGTCCTCGTCCGTCATGCGGTTGCGTGCAGAACCAAGAACATCATTTTGATAGGTTTCCGTCTCGCGCCGCTGAATCCGCAAACCCGCGAGGCTCTGGCTTTGATCCCGCCATTCTTCATAGCTTGGCTCATCACCGCGCCACAGGATCGTCGCGGCGAGCTCATCCTCGACAATCGTCCCGTCTTGCTGCCTGACCGCGCCATTGGCATCGCGGAAAACGCGGGTGCCATCCGGCAGCCTGGCGGCGCGATCTTCCATGTCATTCAGGGCGATCTGATTTTGTTCGATCAATCTATCCAACTTGACGAGTGCGGCCTCAGTCGCGCGTTCCGCCTCGCGCAGTCTTTCCATGACCTTCTCATATTTGGCGCGATAGATGGGATCTTGCAGCAGGAGGTCCAACTGCGTCTGGAAGGCACGGGCGTCCCGTTCCTTGCGTTCCTGCTCCGACATTTGGCTGCGACCGGGCAGAAACCGCGCCCGACGCCCGGTCTCACGACCCGCAATCTCGTTCTGCAGATCGTCGAATTCCTGGCGGCGCAGGGTCTCTGTCGGATCACGCGGCGCGGTCATCGCGCCTCCGTCCCGGTACGCCTACGGATGTACCGGAAACGCATGTTCCTTGGGAACATGCGCAGATAAGCCCCGGAGAACCCGACCGCCTCAATAAATTGATAACATTAATTTCTTTCACATCCATATGCCATCTATTCTACCTCAGATCGCACCTTGCATGCAAATTTGAGACGCCTGCCTGCGCCAATGTTCACAGATCGAATCCTGGCTCTTGCTTGGCTTCCAAATTCAGGCGTTTGCGCCTGCGTCGGGGTTCCGAACGCGAAGCGGTTAGTTTCTCGATCAGCGCATCCCGCTCGGAGCGCATTTCGCGTATCATCCCGAAGGCTTCCTGCCTTAGCTGGGTTCGATGCGCCTCAATCATGCGGCGTTCCTGTAGCTGTGCGTTTATCAGAGCTTGCTTTTGTGCTTGATCGCGCCGAAGCGCAGAATAGGCCTCCCGCTCGTTTTGGTTCATGATGGCCCGACGTTTGCCCGAAAGCCGTTGCCAGAGCCCGGAAAGCCCGGTCTTGAAACGTGTACGGCGATCAGCGCTTTCCTGTGCCCAACGCGCAGCCTGAGCATCGTGGAGTCTCGCGCGTTCTAAACGGTGTTGATCAATCGTTGTGCGGCGCTGTGCTTCGACCCTGGCACGCGCCGTTGACATCTGCGCGTGGGCTTCTTTTGCCATGCGACCGAATTGTCCCCGGACATCCTTGGCGTGATCGTCCATTGCCTGCGTTACACTCGGTAGCTCATCAGGTTCACCCAGTCTTTGCTTTACCGTCTTGGCCCGCAGCCCCGTTGCCCGTGCCACTGTGAAGACTTCACCGTCATGACAGACGATGACATGGCCGCGACGGTCGCCGCGCGCCAGGCGATAGCCGTGATCGGCCAAAGCTGCCTCGAAACTCGGGCGGTTATCGCTGACGGACCAGCATTGCTGGATCAGCGCCTTCTGGTCGATCGCATTCTTGCCGCGCCGTTTGGCGGCCTGCCATTCGGCGAGCGTAACATTGGTGGGGGATTTGAGGCTGCGGTCGCGCAGCCCGGGCGGCATTTGCCACTGATGATCGAAGAAAATCTGGCGGGAGAGCGCCTGCAACCGGTTCTTGAAATGCGGCAGATTGATTGCCGTCATCGTTTCGGCGTCGATCCGCGAGAAGACCGCATGGGCATGCCTGCGGCCTTCCTTCTCGTGAAAGATCACCACATAGGGCTGGTTTTGCAGGCCAGTCGCTTCGGCCAGCCGATCTACAGCCTGTTCGAATGTTTCGATGTCGACGTTGGCGTCTGGTGGAGGAGAGAGACTAACCGAGAAAAAGGGTTGGCGACATTTGGTGCCTGTTGAGATGGCTTCGATCTCGGCGAAGGCCTCGGTCACATCCTCGCTGAGGAAACCGTGAACGACATGTACCTCGACATGATCGTTGTCTGTCGCATTGAGCAGGTGCTGTGCGAGCCGCCGTCCATATCCCCGCTGGGAGCCTTTAAGAATCATGATCCGCTCCGCCCGAGCGCTTCCATCAAAAGGGCACGAATGTCCGAGAGCATTGCGTGACACGCGTCGATGCGGAGGAGCCGCGCATCGTCCGTATCGAGCGTCCCATCTTCGACATCCTTCGCAGCCGCCTTGAAGTCCTGGATCAGATCATGCTGACCCAATCGTGCCAGAAGCTGCGCCGCCAGCGCTGTTTCCAGCGTCACCCGCCGTTGCGGCTTGGCTCGCGTGTTCGCGGACGCCCCGAGGGCCGTCTGACGGATGAATGTACTGAGAGGAATATCGCCCGCCTTCGCCGTGATCTGTGCATATTCGTCCGGCTTGAGCCGGAGAGTGATGCGATGATCGGCTTGGCGGGACATGATGTTTGGGCGGTCTCCAATGGAAAAACCCACCGCTCGGAACGAGGGCGGGTGAGGTTGAGTGTCTGTGGTTGGTTTGGTTCTGACGGGCGCTAGTCGGGCGGATCGTCGTCGGTGAATTCGCTGCTTGCCAAGGAAGTCAGCATGTCTTCCCAGTCCTCAAGGACAGTGAACAGCTCATCCCAATGGTTCGGATTTTGTTCCGAAGGGTTCACCACTGAAGCCTTAAGCAAAACAATTTCTTAAGGCTTTCGCCTCCGGGGCGGATCATCCAAGCACCGAATAAGCACCGTGTTGTGGCGAAATACTGTTCCTGACAGCGCATAGAACAAGGCCCGCTGCGCCAAATACTCGGCGAGGGTGTCTTCCTTGAGCGCGACGCCCGATATGGTGCCAGGATCTTGGACGATTCTGATGCGGTTCTACGCGGTGTTCAACTCTCGCCAGCCAGTCGCGCCGCCGCAGGTATCGGCGCTCCCGGCAGATGCGCTTGGATATGATCTTCGAGGCGAACGGCATCGGGCACCGGCGGACCAAGGCCAACCATCCCCGGAATCAGTAGTCAGGTCGAGCGCATGAACCGGACGATCCCGGGCGCGACCGTCAAACGCCTCCACTATGAAACCCTTGATCAGCTACGAACGCACCTTGCCGACGTTCTGGCGGCGTACAGGTTCGCACGCAGGTTGGGGACCCTCAGGGGCCTCACGCCAAACGATATATCCGCAAAATCAGGGCATCAGAGTCAGAACGGGTCATCGTCGTCGCGACCCGCCTGATGCCGGGACGGGACACCTCGCAGCGCCGTAAAGCGATCCGGCGTCCGGGGACCTCCTCGCGCGTTCGCCCCGACATCTGTCTGGACTGACCGTGCCACGCAGCCGACGTTACAGCCTGAAACGACAAAGGCCCGCGCGGGCGGGCCTTCCGGTCTTCTATTGAAAAAAATCGGGGTCAGTGGGTCCAGGCGCCGCGCCGTTCCGGCACGAAGTTTTCGCCATAGCCGCGCGCGCGAATATTGGGGCGGCGGGTCTTGGGTTCCACCACTTCGGCCGGGATCCCGTGATCGGCGGCATAGCGCATCGCCGCGTCCTTGCTTTCAAAGCGCAGCCGAACCTGGCTTTGGGTGTCCGATGACGTGGTCCACCCCATCAGAGGATCCACTTCCCGGCTGGATTCCGCGCTGTATTCCAGAACCCAGTGCTTTGTCTTTGCGGTGCCGGATTGCATGGCGTTGCGGGCCGGGCGGTAGATTCGAGCGGACATAGATCTCTCCTTGCTTGGCATGGGATTAGCACAAACTCCCCTGGGACAGGCAAGGGGACAGTTTGGCTCTATTTGAGCTTTTGCAAGGCCGGTGCGCGCACGGAGGAGCGCCACGACCATCGGCCCGCCGTTTTCGGGATCTGCTGACACGGTGCGTCAGGACAGGCTGACACCGGCACTGGTGCCGGACCGTCTGGGCGCCTAAATTCGCTGAAACCGCAGCCTGCGAAAGCCCTGCCATGCCTGACACCGCCCCTGACAGTTCGACCCGCCGCCGCGACAAGCTGGAAGGGGGGCGGCGCTTTGTGCTTCAGACCACGTTCGCGCCGGCGGGCGATCAGCCCACCGCGATTGCCGAACTGGCCGATGGCGTGCTGTCGGGCGAGCGCAATCAGGTTCTTCTGGGCGCGACAGGGACCGGCAAGACCTTCACCATGGCCAAGGTGAT
>JAGQRU010000018.1 GCA_020425105.1 Paracoccaceae bacterium | reverse complement strand
TTCGTGAACTACAAGACCCACGCCAAGATCAGTTCGGTCGTCCGCCGTGAAGGCGACAAGCTGGTGACCTATTCCCATTACGGGACCGGAAACTATCATCCGATCACCGCCAAGATCTATACCGACCTCAGCTTCTTCACCTGTGACGAGGCGTTGGGTCGCGATGCGACCAAGGTGTTCAACTATCTTTCCGGCTATGCCCCGCCGCTGGAGCTGGAGAACCTGTCGCTCAGCCCCAAGGACATGAAGGCCGACATCATCGCGATGCTGCGGACCGAGGCGGAACACGCCCGCGCCGGGCGCCCGGCCGAGGTCTGGGTGAAAATGAATTCCCTGATCGAACCCGAAGTGATCGACGCGCTTTACGCCGCGAGCCGCGA
The DNA here is from genome assembly GCA_020425105.1 of Paracoccaceae bacterium. Classification (GTDB taxonomy): domain Bacteria; phylum Pseudomonadota; class Alphaproteobacteria; order Rhodobacterales; family Rhodobacteraceae; genus Meridianimarinicoccus. The sequence goes on along the minus strand of JAGQRU010000018.1, from coordinate 4,781 downwards.
CGGGGTGAAGATCCTTTGTGTCATCCGCGGCATCTGCGGGCTGCGCCCCGGGGTCAAGGGATTGTCGGAAAACATCCGGGTGAAATCCATCGTGGGCCGGTTTCTGGAACATTCGCGGATCGTGTGTTTCGGCAACGGATATGGGCTGCCATCCGAAGGCGCGCGGGTCTTTATCTCCTCCGCCGACTGGATGGGCCGGAACCTGAACCGGCGCGTGGAAACCCTGGTGGAATGCCACAATCCCACGGTGAAGGAACAGATCGTCGACCAGATCATGCCCGCGAACCTGCGCGACGAAGCGCAAAGCTGGGTCCTGAACCCCGATGGCAGCTATTCCCGCGCCCTGCCCAATGGCGGCGCGAACCTGTTCAACTGTCACCGGTTTTTCATGGAAAATCCGTCGCTTTCCGGGCGCGGATCTGCGGGCGCGGACGATGTGCCGCGCCTGTCCGGATCGTCGCCGCAACGCGCGGAGCGTTGACCTGTTCTGCCCCTGCGGGCAGACTTTTTTCAAGGGACCATGGGGGACAGAACAATTTTGACCGGGACGCAATCCGCCGACTGGGGACCGACCGGTCACCCGCTGTTCAACCATGCCGACGCGCGGAAACTGTCCCGTGTCGGCGTGGTCGATGTGGGGTCGAATTCGGTTCGCCTGGTGATCTTCGATGGCGCCGCACGATCGCCCGCCTATTTCTATAACGAAAAGGTGCTGTGCGGGTTGGGCAAGGGGCTGTCCGAAACCGGCCGGTTGAACCCCGAAGGCAAGGTGCGCGCGCTTGATGCGTTGCAGCGGTTCCAGACCCTTGCGGATGGTCTGCGGCTGGAGCCCCTGAACGCGGTGGCCACCGCCGCCATGCGCGAGGCCGAAGACGGTCCCGAATTCGTCGAAGAGATTGCCGCCAAGACCGGGCTGAAGCTGTTCGTCATCGACGGCACTGAAGAGGCGCGTCTGGCCGCACAGGGCGTGCTTCTGGGCTGGCCGCGCGCCAACGGGCTGGTCTGCGACATCGGCGGATCGTCGATGGAAATGGCACATCTGTCCGATGGTCGGGTGGGCGCGCGCGAAACCTCGCCTCTCGGGCCGCTGAAACTGCGCGGGCTGGATGCCGGGCGCAAGGAATTGCGCGCCCATATCGACGCCGAGCTTGAAACGCTGAAAGCCTCTCTGGGCGAGATCCCGCCACAGCTTTTTCTGGTCGGCGGGTCCTGGCGCGCGATCGCCAAGATCGACATGGCGCGGCGCAACTATCCGCTGAAGGTGCTGCACGAATACCGGCTGCCGCAGGAGGAATTGCAGGAAACGCTGAAATGGATCGGCGCGTCGGACCCCGATGAGTTGCGCAACCATGCGGGGGTGTCGTCGGGCCGGATGGCTCTGGTGCCGATCGCCGCCGAAGTGCTGTCGGGTGTGCTGCGGATCTTCACGCCGCGCGAAATTCATGTGTCCAGCTACGGGCTGCGCGAGGGCCTGCTGTATGAGCAGATGCCGCAAATGCTGCGCGACCGCGATCCGCTGATCGAAGCCTGCCGGTTTGCCGAATCCAAGGATGCGCGCGTCCCGGGGTTCGGGCGGGCGCTGTATCGCTTCATTCGCCCGCTTTATTCGGATGCCAGCAACGACCAGCTTCGGCTGGTCCACGCCGCCTGCTTGCTGCACGACGTCAGTTGGCGGTCGCATCCCGATTACCGCGCCGATGTCTGTTTCGACTATGCCACCCGCGCCAGCTTCGGCGGGCTCAGCCATGAAGAGCGGGTCTTTCTGGGGCTCGCCCTTCTGCACCGGTACAAGAACAGCCGCGAAGGCGGCCGGTTCGACGAACTGGTGAACCTGATCCCGGAAGATCAGGTGCGGTCTGCGGAAATCCTGGGCCGGGCCATGCGGTTCGGCGCCATGTTCACGGCCCAGAAAGCGGCGCAGATGGGCACGCTGCGCTGGAACCCGCAGAAGCGCAAGCTGGTCCTGTCCATCGGACCGCGGGCGATGGCGCTTTATGGCGAAGTTGCGCAGGCGCGGTTTGCGTCGCTGGCCAAGTCGCTGGGCGCGGAAAGCGAAGTGGTCGCACTCAGCCGCGCGCAGGATCGCTGACCGGGGCTAGCCCAGCGTCCCCGGGGGCGCCGGTGGCAGCGCCTGCCAGTCGCTGCCCGATGCGACGACGCAGGAAATGCCATTGGCCAGGGTGATGAAGATCGTCCAGGTTCCGGTGCCGTCGGACGCCCAGATCTCGACCACCTGGCTGGCGGATTGCAGCCCCGAACCCGCGGGCGTTTCGCCGAAATTCTGGGTCAGCTTCTGCACGATTTCGGTGCGCGGGGCGCAGAAGGCACGGCTTTGCGAAACAGCCGGCGGCGCCGTCGCGGCGAGGCCAAAGATCAGGGCGGCGGAATAGATGCGCTTGAACATGGGAAGGCTCCTTTGTGACAAAGGCGCGTTCCGGCGAGGCGCCGGTTCTGCGCCTCCTCCCTCTCATGTGCTTATGGCGGTCCCGCTGCGCAAGCCCGGGTCGCGCCAACGTTACGCGGTGCATGGTGAGACAGGCATCAGCGCCGGGCGGCGCTAACCTCCTCCCACGCACGGTTGATCGCAATCAGCCGCTTTTCCGCCATCTTCACCGCCTCTTCCGGCAATCCTCGCGCCATGAGCCGATCCGGATGGGTTTCGCGCACCAACTGCCGCCAGGCCGCGCGCAGATCCTCCATCGAGGCATCTGCGGGCATGCCCAGAACGTCATAAGGGTCGGGATGCGCATCGGGGACAAAGCGGCTGCGCAAGCGGCGAAAGCTGCTGTCGTCGATGCCGAAGATCTGGGCCACCCGCTGCAAGAACGCGTCTTCGCCGGGATGATAGGTGCCATCGGCCAGCGCGATGTGAAACAGCCCTTCGATCAGATCGTAAAGCGCCTGATGCCCGTCACCGAACATCGCGCGCACCCGGCGGGCGTAGTCTTCGAACCCCGCCACATCCTGCCGCGCAAGGTTAAACACCCGCGCCGCGTTGCTTTCTTCGCGTGCGGGAATGTCGAACACTTCCCGGAAGGCCGCCACTTCATCGCGGGTCACCCGCCCGTCGGCCTTTGCCATCTTCGCGCCAAGCGCGATCACCGCGATGGTGAACGCGACAGACCGCTCTGGCGGCGCGCGAAGCCGGTCCAGCACATCGGCAATCGACTGCCCTTGGGACAAGGCAGAAAGAGCGTCCGCAATGCGTGACCAGATAGACATCAATCGTTCCTGTTCGCCTCCGCCGTCCCGGTCGGGGCCTGGCAATGGGTAAATGCTGCCTTTGAAACCCAACATTGCCGCCAAGGCAACCATGAAGGGCGCGGCACGGCACCGGCCCCCGGACAGGCCCCAGAATGATCATGGCCGATGACCAACGGCGCGTCCCGCATTCATTGTATCACTTTATGCACAATAGGCAAATTTCCGGCGGACCCGACCGGGAAACGGGCCGTGACCGCCGGAAATTATGCACGCAGACGCACGGCCCAGCCCCCCTCAAGACCAAGGACCGTGCCCTGTGGCGCGTGTGGTTCCACAGGACCGGGACAAGCCCGGCGTCTATCGGATGGATGCCTTCAATACATCGGCACCCGTGTCGGATCCTCCCCCCCGGGAGATCCGCCGGCCCCACGCGGGCTGCGCGGCGCAGCCCGTCCCCCCGCGGGGCCGACGGATTAGGATCACTCTGCCGCTTGGGCCCGCGCGTCGCGGATCAGTGTCAGAATGTCTTTTGCGGCCTTGGGGATGTTCGTCCCCGGACCAAAGATGGCCTTGACCCCTGCCTTCATCAGGAAGTCGTAATCCTGCTGCGGGATGACCCCGCCGCAGATGACCAGAATGTCGCCAGCGCCCTGAGCTTTCAGCTCCTGGATCAACTGCGGCGCCAACGTCTTGTGGCCCGCGGCCTGGCTGGAAATGCCGACCACGTGCACGTCGTTGTCGATGGCATCCTGCGCGGCTTCGGCGGGTGTCTGGAACAGCGGCCCCACATCCACGTCAAACCCGATATCGGCGAAGGCTGTCGCGATCACCTTGGCGCCGCGGTCGTGGCCGTCCTGCCCCATCTTCACCACCAGCATACGCGGGCGGCGACCTTCGGCGTCGGCAAAATCCTCGATGGATTTCTGGATGGCGGCGAAATCGTCATCGCCTTCATACGCCGCGCCATAGACACCGGCCAGCGTCTTCACCTCGGCGCGGTGGCGGCCGAATTCCTTTTCCATCGCCATGCTGATTTCTCCGACAGACGCGCGCGCGCGCGCGGCCTCGACCGCCGCTTCCAGAAGGTTGCCCCCGTCCTTGGCCCGGCGTGTCAGTTCGTCCAGAGCCGCCTGACAGGCCGCTTCGTCCCGCGACGCGCGCATCTTTTCAAGCCGCGCCACCTGGCTTTCCCGCACCGCCGTGTTGTCGATATCGAGAATGTCGATCGGGTCTTCCTTGGCCAGCCGGTATTTGTTGACGCCCACGATCACATCGGTGCCGCGGTCGATCAGAGCCTGCCGGGTGGCGGCGCTTTCCTCGATCCGCAGTTTCGGCATGCCGCTGGCCACGGCCTTGGTCATGCCGCCCATTTCTTCGACCTCTTCGATCAGCTTCCAGGCTTCTTCGGCCAGCTGCGCGGTCAGGGCTTCGACGTAATAGGATCCCGCCAGCGGATCGACGACCTTGGTCACGCCGGTTTCTTCCTGCAGGATCAACTGCGTGTTGCGCGCGATCCGGGCCGAGAATTCGGTGGGCAGGGCGATGGCTTCGTCCAGCGCGTTGGTGTGCAGCGACTG
>JAGQRU010000118.1:3381-5728 GCA_020425105.1 Paracoccaceae bacterium | reverse complement strand
TCCCCGGCTATTACGAAACCGGCGATGCGGGGATGAAGGACGAAGACGGCTATGTCTACATCATGGCCCGCACCGACGACGTGATCAACGTGGCCGGGCACCGCCTGTCCACCGGCGGCATGGAAGAGGTTCTGGCCGGACACCCGGACGTGGCCGAATGCGCGGTGATCGGTGTGACGGACACGCTGAAAGGCCAGATGCCCATGGGCTTCCTGTGCCTGAACGCGGGTGTTGACCGGGCCCATGACGATGTCGTCAAGGAAGTCGTCAAACTGGTGCGCGAAAAGATCGGCCCGGTGGCGGCGTTCAAGCTGTGCGTGGTTGTCGATCGCCTGCCGAAGACCCGGTCGGGCAAGATCCTGCGCGGGATCATGGTCAAGATCGCGGACGGCCAGGAATACAAGATGCCGGCGACGATCGACGATCCGGCCATCCTGGACGAAATCCGCACGGCGCTGCAAAGCATCGGCTATGCCAAGGAAACCGTCGACAGCTAAGCCCGGTCCTCAGACATGACAAAGGCTGTCCGCGACCGCGCGGGCAGCCTTTTTGTTTGGTCGTTCGGGCCCGCAGATCTCAGGCGAACTGTTCGCGGATCAGACGCTCTTCCAGCCCGTGACCCGGATCGAACATCAGCCGGTGCGTGATGTCGGGATTGCTTTCAATCTCCACCCACACGACGTTGGTCACCGACCGGCTGTCCGCATCGGCCATCACCGGCCTTTTGTCCGGGTCCAGAACGTCGAACCGCACCTTCGCCATTTTCGGCAGCAGCGCCCCGCGCCACCGGCGGGGCCGGAACGCCGCCATGGCGGTCAGCGCCAGAACATGCGCCCCGATGGGCAATACCGGCCCATGCGCGGAATAGTTATAGGCGGTGGACCCGGCAGGCGTGCAGACCAGCGCGCCGTCGCAGACCAGTTCATCCAGACGCACCCGCCCATCCACGCTGATCCGCAGCCGCGCGGCCTGGGGGCCCGCGCGCAGCAGCGACACCTCGTTGATTGCCAGCGCCGATTGCACGCTGCCGTCCCGCCGCCCGGCACGCATGGTCAGCGGGTTGATGCAGGTCTCCTCGGCCGCTTCCAGCCGCTTCATCAGCCCGACGATGGAATATTCGTTCATCAGAAAGCCGACCGTGCCGCGATTCATCCCATAGACCGGGACCGACATGTCTTCGGTGGCGTGCAGCGTCTGCAGCATGAACCCGTCGCCGCCAAGGGCCACGATCACATCGGCCTTGTCCGGCGCCACATTGCCATAGATCGACGACAATTCCTTGCGCGCGGATTGGGCCGCCGGGGCGTCGCTGGCCAGAAAGGCTATTTTGTTCATCTTCGCCATCGCTGTTTCGGAGCCACCTTGTACATCGCGCGCGGCCCCGCGAAAGGCAAGCCGCCCCTTGAGCGACCTTCGCATTTGCGACATGGAGCGGCCATTGAGGGCTTTCGTTTGGATTTGGGCTCTACTAAACAGCGGCATGGCCGAATGGCGCAGACCAGCCCCCCTAAGGAGGGAAAAGACACATGAACGCACCCCATCGTGACAGCGGTTTTTTCACCGACACCCTTGCAGAGCGCGACCCCGAACTGTTTGGCGCCGTGCAGAAGGAACTGGGCCGGCAGCGGGACGAGATCGAACTGATCGCCAGCGAAAACATCGTCAGCCGGGCGGTGATGGAAGCGCAGGGGTCGGTGCTGACCAACAAATACGCCGAAGGCTATCCGGGGCGGCGCTATTACGGCGGCTGTCAGTATGTGGACATCGCGGAAAATCTGGCCATCGACCGCGCCAAGCAGATGTTCGACTGCGGTTTTGCCAATGTGCAGCCCAATTCCGGCAGCCAGGCCAACCAGGGTGTGTTCCAGGCCCTGCTGCAGCCGGGCGACACCATTCTGGGGATGAGCCTTGATGCCGGCGGCCACCTGACCCATGGCGCCAAGCCCAACCAGTCGGGGAAATGGTTCAACGCCGTGCAATACGGCGTGCGGCGTCAGGACAGCCGGCTGGATTACGACCAGGTCGCGGCGCTGGCGGCAGAACACAAACCCAAGATGATCATCGCCGGCGGGTCGGCCATTCCGCGGCAGGTGGATTTCGCCAAGATGCGCGAGATCGCCGATAGCGTCGGCGCCTATCTGATGGTGGACATGGCACATTTCGCGGGGCTCGTCGCGGGCGGGCAGCACCCGTCGCCCTTCCCGCATGCGCATGTGGCCACCACCACCACCCACAAGACCCTGCGCGGACCGCGCGGCGGGATGATCCTGACCAATGACGAAGAGATCGCCAAGAAGGTGAATTCGGCCATCTTCCCCGGCATTCAGGGCGGCCCGCTGATGCATGT
>JAGQRU010000118.1:0-3370 GCA_020425105.1 Paracoccaceae bacterium | reverse complement strand
CCGCCAAGGCGGTGGCGTTCGGCGAAGCGCTGCGCCCCGAATTCAAGGACTATGCGGCGCAGGTGATCTCCAACGCGCAGGCGCTGGCCGATCAGCTGATGAAAGGCGGGCTCGACATCGTCACCGGCGGCACCGACACCCATGTGCTGCTGGTCGACCTGCGCCCCAAGGGCGTCAAGGGTAATGCCACCGAAAAGGCGTTGGGCCGGGCGCATATCACCTGCAACAAGAACGGCATCCCGTTTGACCCGGAAAAGCCGATGGTGACGTCGGGGGTGCGGCTGGGCTCGCCCGCCGGTACGTCGCGCGGGTTTGGCGAAGCCGAGTTCCGCCAGATCGGCGACTGGATCGTCGAGGTGGTGGACGGGCTGGCCGCCAATGGCGAAGAGGGAAATGCCCAGGTCGAAGCCAAGGTGCGCGACGAAGTCGTGGCGCTCTGCGCCAAATTCCCGATCTATCCGGCCTTGTGATGCAACGGGGCCGCGCCTATGGCGCCGGCCCCAGCACCCCGCGCCAGACGAGCACGGTGATCACCAGCGCCGCCATCAGAAACATGTTGAAGACGAAGGCGGCGATCTGGCCCAGCAGCCGGTCGGTGCGCGCCTTGTCGGGGTCTTGCTTGCTGGCGAAGGCCCGCAGCCGCTTCATCGCCTGAGCCACCCGGGCGTCGTCCACCAGCCCGTGCAGACGGGGTTGCCGCACCATGGTCTGGGCGCAGATCAGATATTCAGCGTCGCCGCGCAGCCGTCGCGGCAACAGCCGCCCGGCGCGCGCAACCACCGTGGTCAGGTCGTTGCCCGGCACGTCCAGTTTTTCGCCGATGAACACGGCGAGCTTGTCCAGTTCCGGCAGATCGGTTTCGGCGACGCCCATGAGCCTCTCTCGCCGCCCCGGGGGCGGTTGCTTGACATTGCCCGCACGGGGCTTGGATATGGTGGGTGAACCATAGGCGGAGGCGGACAGTGCTGGCAACTACACGGCATGGGGACATGGTGAACGGGCGGCCGCTGGTGATCGTCCACGGCCTTTACGGATCCGGGCGCAACTGGGGCGTGATCGCGCGCAATCTGGCCAAGACCCGGCCGGTGGTGACCGTCGATCAGCGCAACCATGGTGCCAGCCCCTGGACCGACACCCACAGCTATGAAGACATGGCCGCCGATCTGGCCCAGATTGTGGACGATCTGGGCGGACAGGCCGATCTTCTGGGCCATTCCATGGGCGGCAAAGCGTGCATGTGTCTGGCCCTGACCGCGCCGCAGAAGGTCAGCCGCCTGATCGTGGCCGATATCGCGCCCGTGACCTATACCCATTCCTATCAGATGGACTATCTGAAGGCGATGCGGGACATGGATCTGACCGGGATCAAGACCCGGGGCGATGCCGACCGGCGTCTGCGCGAGGCGATCCCGGAACTGGCGATCCGCGCCTTTCTGATCCAGTCGCTGGACGTCGAGGCGCTGCGCTGGAAGCTGAACCTGCCCACGCTGGAAAAGGAAATGCCGAAGATCGTCGGCTTTCCCCGCTTCGACACCCAGTACGATGCCCCCACCCTGTTTCTGGCAGGCGGCGCGTCAGACTATGTTCAACCCGAACACCGCCCGGAAATCCGCCGTCTGTTTCCAAAGGCGATCGTGGTGAAGATCCCCGGGACCAACCACTGGCTGCACGCGGAAAAGCCGCGCGAATTCGAAACGGCTGTCACAGAATTCCTGAACCGCACCGCTGTGACCGCCGATCTCTGAGCAGCAGGTCAGGGCCAGGACAGGACACCGCCGCCAAGCGGCGCCGGTGCGCCGGTCGTCCCCGGCCCGCTGATGGGAAGACCGCGCGCGGCGCGCACCGCCAGATAGGCGAAGGCCTGGGCTTCGATCATGTCGCCGTCCAGACCGACATCCTCTGCCGTCAGAACCGGTGCGTCCAGATGATGCGCGAGCCGCGCCATGACCGTCTGGTTGCGCCGCCCGCCGCCGCAGACGATCAGGCGCGACACCGGCGCGGGCGCCCAGTCCAGGCCGCGCACGGCGCCCAGCACCGCGGCTTCGGTCAGGGTGGCGGCGGCGTCCGCATCGGCCAGATCCGCCACCGCATCGGTCAGCCCGGCGAAATCATCGCGATCCAGGCTTTTCGGTGGGCGCCGGGCAAAAAACGGATGCGCCAGATATGCCTCAAGGATCGCCGTATCCGCCCGGCCCGAAGCGGCCAGCGCCCCGTCGCGATCCAGCACCACACCGCGCCGCCGCTGCATCAGATCGTTCAGCGGCGCATTGGCCGGGCCGGTATCGAAGGCCAGCATCGCGCCCCGCGCGAACGGGCCCTCGGCCGCCGGATCGACCCAGGTCAGATTGCCCACCCCGCCGAGGTTCAGAAACCCGACCGGCGCCTCGGCCCCGATCCAGCGCGCCAGCGCGAAGTGGAAAACCGGCGCCAGCGGCGCGCCCTGCCCGCCCGCGGCCACATCGGCGCTGCGGAAGTCCCAGGCCACCGGGCGCCCAAGATCGCGCGCCAGCCGCGCCCCGTTCCCGGTCTGGTGCGTCCCCCGCCCGCCGGGGTCATGGGCCAGGGTCTGTCCGTGAAATCCGATCACCGCGCCGTCGATGTCGCGCAACAGATCCAGATGTGCCGCTTCGATCACCGCAGCGGCTTCGGCCACCCCCGGATCCCCCGGCCAGCGCCCCAAAGCCGCGCGCAGAACGGCGGCTTCATTGTCGGAAAACGCCCGATAGGTGGACGGCCCGAACCCGAAAATCCGGTCGCCATCGGTGTCGAGCACCGCGACATCCACCCCATCGAGCGAGGTGCCCGTCATGCAGCCGATCGCCCGCATCGCCCCGTCGGCCTGCATGGTCTTTTCCTTCATCCGGCTTCCCCCTATAAGCGCCCGGCAACATGGCACCCGTTTGCGCGAAGATGGACCGATCCCACATGACCTACCACCCGAAATCCGATTTTCTGCACGTGATGGTCAGCCGCGGCTTCATGGCTGACTGCACCGATCTGGAGGGCCTGGACGAGGGTCTTCTGAAGGGCGGTGTTCCGGGATATATCGGGTTCGACGCCACGGCGAAATCGCTGCATGTGGGGTCGCTTATCCAGATCATGATGCTGCGCTGGATGCAGCAGACCGGGCAGAAACCCATCGTTCTGATGGGCGGGGGCACCACCAAGGTGGGCGATCCGTCCTTCCGCGCCGAGGAACGCCCGCTGCTGACCCCGGCGCAGATCGACGACAACATCGCCGGCATCCGCCGCGTGTTTCAGAACTATGTGAGCTTTGACGATAGCGCCACGGGCGCGCTGATGCTGAACAATGCCGAATGGCTGGACGAGCTGAATTACCTCGACTTCCTGCGCGATATCGGGCGGCATT
>JAGQRU010000117.1 GCA_020425105.1 Paracoccaceae bacterium | reverse complement strand
ACTGGTTCGCCCAGATCGCGCCATTGGGTTCGCTTTCGGCAAGCCGCGCCGCCAAGCGCCCGGAATAGCGCACATAATTATTGGGGTTGCGATAGGGCGCGGCGGGCACCTGGACCAGCTCGGCCCCGGCCAGACGGATCATGTCCTTCTTTTCCTGGCTCTGGGTTTCCGGAATCACGATGACGGTGCGAAACCCCATCGACGATCCGACCAGCGCCAGACCGATCCCGGTATTGCCCGCGGTGCCTTCGACCACGGTCCCGCCGGGTTTCAGTTGACCCTTCGCAATCGCGTCGCGCAGAATGAACAGCGCCGCGCGATCCTTCACCGATTGTCCGGGGTTGAGAAATTCGGCTTTGCCCAGGATCTCGCAGCCGGTTGCGTCGCTGACCTTGTTCAGCCGGATCAGGGGCGTGTTGCCGATTGCGGATGCCAGGTCGCGATAGATCGCCATGGGGACTCCAGATCAAAGTTGCGTCTGACATCTCTAGGCACCCCGGCGCAGGGTTTCAACCAGCCGTGCTCAGCAGATGGCGGTTCGCGTCCAGCCAATATGCCGAAAGGATCAGCGGCCCGACCGGGATCTCGCCGCGCGCGATGGCATCCATCAGCTCCGCGCGTTGCATCAGATGGCCGCGAATGTCTTCGCCTTCGGTCGGCACCCCGGCCAGCTGCGCCGTGCCGTCCGGAAGATCGGCAAGCCCCACATAGGCATAAAGATATTCGCTGAAGGCGCCGGTGGACGGATAATATTCGCAAACCTTGTGCAGGGACCGAAGCTCCACCCCCGCTTCTTCGCGGGTCTCCTTGCGCGCGGTGCTTTCTGGCGTGTCACCCGGTTCGATCCGGCCCGCGACGCATTCGATCAGCCACGTGCCGCGATCGCCGCGGGCCAGCGGCGCCGGGCGCATCTGTTCGATCAGCAGCACCCGGTCGCGAAACGGATCGTAAGGAAGCACCGTCACCGCGTCCGCGGCAATAAAGACCGCCCGCGTCAGAAGCGGGCTGTGGCCGCCATCGAAGCGGGGATGGGACAGGACGTAGTCTTCCAGCGTGAAATATTTGGAATAGCTGCGCTGCCGTTCGTGAACGCGCACATGATTGCGGTCGAACCCGCTATGCGCCGTTCGGTGTGCCGCCCGCGCCCGCAGCCGGGAATCCGCCCGCGCCCAGATCATGTTCAGCCATGGCAGCACCTGCGCCGCCGGGCGTTCGAAGCGATAGCTCAGGATTTCGTCCGCCGCCTCGATCCAGATATCGCGCCAGCGCGGCGGCCATTGATCTGCATCGAACCGCCGGCCCGCGATATCGACGCCCCAGATATCGACCGCCTGCCCCGTTTCGGTGGCGCGGGGCCACAGCCCATGCGCGGCCAGATAATAGTCCATCACCGCGACAGCGTCGGCATCCGCCGGGCGCACCGTACCACGCAGCCAGCCCGCCAGCCCGCCATCGTCGAGCGCGAGGTGATACCGGCCCGCCCCCAGAACTGCATCCAGAACACCCGGATCCGCAAGGGGACCCTCGACCATATACTGCACGCCGCCAGCCTTTCCGCTGCTGCCATCGCTCCAGTGATGCCGCGTTGCGGCAACGCGGTCCAGCAAGAAACGCGGCGCCGCGTCTATCGGCCCCTAAACGGGGCGGAATTATCGCCGCTGCCGGGCTGCGGCCTAGGCGCGGTGTCCCTGATAGGCCTCCAGCGCCCGCGCCCGGCCCTCGGCCAGGGCGACCACAGGCGCTGGATAGGGAGCGGATGGCCATAACGCCCAGCTTTGCGGGATGGCTTCGAAATAAGCCCGCGCCGTGTCGGGCGGGCTCCGCTGGCCCTCGGCGATCCAGCGGCGCACATAGGCGCGGTCGGGATCGAATTTCGCCCGCTGTGTATCGGGGTTGAAGATGCGGAAATAGGGCGCCGCGTCCGGGCCGCTTCCGGCGACCCATTGCCAGCCCATGGCGTTCGACGCCGGGTCCCAGTCGCGCAGGCAGTCGGCAAACCAGGCCTGCCCGATCTTCCAGTGGCCCATCAGATGCTTGCACAGATAGGACGCGACGATCATCCGCCCCCGGTTATGCATGGTTCCGGTGACATAAAGCTCCCGCATCGCCGCATCGACCAGTTCGACACCGGTGCGGCCCTGTTGCCAGGCGCGGATTTCGGGCCGGATTGCATCGCTGGACCAGGGAAATGCATCCCATTCGGGTCTCCAGTTGGCCGATGTCAGATGCGGTGTGTGATAGGCCAGATGATGCGCAAATTCGCGCCACACCAGTTCGCGCAGGAAGGTCTCGGCGCCGCGCACCCCGTGCCGGGCCGCTTCCTGCGCGGCGAGCCAGCACTGGCGCGGACTGATCTCTCCATGGGTCAGGTTTTCGCTCAACTCCGACGTACCGGCCTGTGCGAGCATGTCGCGCGCCTCGGCATAATCTGCCGCCCGTTCGGTCAGAAACCGGTCAAGCCGGTCGCGCGCCACCGCTTCGCCGATGCCAAGATGCGGTCGCACCACGCCCGCGCCGCGGCGCATCGGCTGGTCCAACGCCCAGTCGTCCAGCCGGTCGCTGTCGGGCCATGTCTCAGGTGCCGGAAGGCGCCCCGGCGGCGCCAGCGATGTTCCTGGATCACGGTCCTTGACCGCGCGCCAGAACGGCGTGAACACCCGGTAAAACCCGCCGCTGGCGGTTTGCACGGTCCACGGATCCCACAGGAAATGTCCCGGAAAGCTGCGTGGCGCCAGCCCATCGGCCCGCAGCCCCGCCTTGACAGCTTCGTCGCGCGCCCGTGCGTCGGGATCGACCAGCCGGGACCACACAACCATGCGCGCGCCCGTCTGCCCAGCCAGATGGCGCAGCACGTCTAGCGCCGGGCCGCGCCGCAGCACCAGCCGACTGCCCAAAGCGCGAAGCGACCGGTCCAGATGCCCCGCCCCCAGCCCCATGCGCCAGCGCGGCAGCGCGCCATAGCTGTCTGTGACCTCATCCAGAATGAAGACCGGCAGCACCGGCCCGCCCGCCGCCACCGCGGCACAAAGCGCGGGATTGTCGGCCAGACGCATGTCGCGCCTGACCCACCAGATCACCGGAGCCGCCGGACTCACCAAATCCCCCGCGCGGGCCTGCTGATGCCCGCTTGGCGCATGCGCACCCGGATCAGGCCCGCACGTCCACCACGACGCGTCCCTTGACCTTGCCCGCCAGGATGTCGGCGCCGAGCCGCGGCAGATCGGTCAGCGTCGCGGGCTGGATCATCGCTTCAAGCTTGTCCATCGGCAGGTCTGTGGCCAGACGGTTCCACGCCTGAACCCGTGCCGCATGGGGCTTCATCACGCTGTCGATGCCCAGCAGGTTCACCCCGCGCAACAGGAACGGAATGACCGTGGCCGGAAGGCTCGCCCCCCCTGCCAGCCCGACGGCGGCCACCGATCCGCCGTATTTCATCTGCCCCAGAACGCGCGCCAGCATCGGCCCGCCGACTGCGTCGATGCACCCGGCCCATGTTTCCGCCTCCAGCGGGCGTTTGACGGTTTCGTTCAGGTCTTCGCGCGCCACGATCTGCGTCGCCCCCAGAGACCGCAGATAATCCTCGGTATCGGGCCGCCCGGTGACGCCAGCGACCTCGTATCCCAGATGCGCCAGAATGGCGGTCGCCACCGACCCGACGCCGCCTGCAGCCCCGGTCACAAGCACAGGCCCGTTGCCGGGGGTCAGACCATGGTCTTCAAGCGCGATCACCGACAGCATCGCGGTATAACCGGCCGTGCCGATCGCCATCGCCTGACGGGCGGTGATCGCATCGGGCAGCTTGACCAGCCAATCGGCCTTGACCCGCGCTTTTTCTGCGTATCCGCCCCAGCGGATTTCGCCCACGCGCCAGCCGTTCAGCACGACACGGTCGCCGGGCGCGAAACGCGCATCGTCAGAGCTTTCGACCACCCCGGCGAAATCGACGCCCGGCACATGCGGATAGGTCTTCACCAATCCGCCGCCGCCCGGCCCCATGCACAGACCGTCCTTGTAGTTTACCGTCGAATATTCGACGGCCACCGTCACGTCGCCTTCGGGCAGCCTGTCTTCGCCCAGTTCCTGTACGGTCGCCGACACCGCGCCGGAATCGTCGGTGTCCACCACCAATGCCTTGAACATGTCTCTTCCCCCTCATTCGCGCGCCTGTTGGAAACGCCAGTCTGCCGGGCAGGTGCCGCGAACGACCCCCAACCTGCCCGATCAAACGCCAGTCTTGGCCTAAATCCCGGACCTTGCAAACCCCGGGCTTTTCCATGTTGCGACGCGCGAAGCGGTCCCCTAGCGTTTGGAAAATCGTTGTGGAGACCGATACCATGCCTCGATACCAGCGTTTTCTGGGCGCCGCTGCCGCGCTATCCTTGGCCCTGCCCGGCTTTGCCGTCCGTGCCGCCGACCCCGATCTTCTGATCCTCGATTGGTCGGGCTATGAGGAAGATCCGTACTGGGCCGCCTATGCGGAGAAGTACGGCGATATGCCGACCTATTCGTTCTTCGGCGATGAAGAGGAGGCGTTCCAGAAACTGCGATCCGGTTTTCGCGCCGATGTCGCGCATCCCTGCCCGCAATCGGTGGAAAAATGGATCGCCGCCGGGCTGATCGAACCCTGGGACATCTCGCGGATCCCTTCCTATGCCAATGTGGCCGAAATCTATCGCACCGATCCGGTTTTCGTTCAGGACGGCAAGGTCTATTTCATCCCCGCCGATATGGGCGCCACGGCCATCGCCTATAACACCGACGCATTGTCGGCCGAGGACGTATCGACGCTGCAGATCTTCACCGATCCGGGCCTGGAGGGGCGGATTTCGCTGCCAGATGTGGTCGATGACGCCTATGCGCTGGCGTATCTCGCCACCGGGCTGAGCGACTGGACCAAGGCTACCGAAGAAGATTTTCAGAAGGCCAGCGCGTGGCTTCGCCAGGTGCATCCGCTGGTGCGCACCTATTGGACCGACGGCGCGGAACTGGCCCAGCTGATGGGCACGGGCGAAGTTCTGCTGGGCTGGACCTGGAACGAAACCCCGGTGCAGCTGCAGCAGGAAGGCAAGCCGATCGCCTTTGAGCGCGAACCGGTCGAGGGTTCGTCCATGTGGTTCTGCGGCTATGTGAACATCAAGGACGGGCCGGGCAGCGAAGACAAGGCGAACGATTTCATGGAAAGCTTTCTCCAGCCGCCGGTGGCCGACTACATGGTCAGCGAATGGGGATACGGCCACAGCAATGCCGCCGCCATGGCCGCAATCGACAGCGCTGCTCTGGACGAGGTCGGCCTCGGCGCCATCAAGGGCCCGGTGCTTCAGCAGGTGCCGATGGATATCCGGCTGCGCGAAAAGATGGTCGCGGAATTCGAACGCATCAAGGCAGGCTTCTAAAGTACTGATATATAATATTTCATTGGGGGCCTGAGATGCAGGCCCCCAATGGCGCGGTCACGACGGGCGCGCTTTCCGCCGCCGCAGCACAGGCTGAAGCAGCCGTCGGTAGCTGAGCGCCAGTCCGGTATAAACCATCACCGCCGCCGCCAGGGACGCAAGCCCCGCCACCGCCTGTCCGGCCAACCCGTAATATTCGCCGGTATGGGCAAAACGCATCCACAGAAACGCGCGGGTCGCAGGTGACCGGTCGGCAAAGCTTTCGGCGCCGGTCAGACTGGCGTCGTCCAGAGCATAGGTCAGCACGGTCTTCGCGGTCGGATCGCGCCCGGTGCCGCGGTCAATTTCCACCGTGACGGCGTCATCGCCAACCGCCGGCAGGGAGACCGTCATTCGGTTCCAGCGCTCTTCCGCCAATGCGGCGGCATAAACGGCCTCCAGCCGCGGATCGGCCAGCCGTGTCACCGTCGCGCCGCCGAATTGCCGCCGCCCCTGGGTTTCTCCGTACGCGTCGAAAAGGGCCTGCCGCAGCGATGGATAAGCCAGGACGAGACCGGACAGCGTGATGACCAGCAGCGGCGCCAGCGCCCAGAAGCCCAGCACATGGTGCCAGTTGAAATCCCGGGCCTTCGCGTTGGGCAGGCCGGTTCGGAACCAGATGCGCGGGCGCAGTTGCGACCACCGCCAAGCGCGGGGCCACCACAGATAAACCCCCGACAGCAGCAGCGCGAAAAAGACCGCCGTCGCGGCTCCGGTCGCCGCGCGCCCGGCGTCGCGGGCCTCGCCACTAAGCGCCAGCGTGCGGTGCAGGGATTCGACGGTGGAAAACCCCTGCGTCAGCCATTCTGGAGCGCCGTCCAGCACCGCGCCGGTGGTCGGGTCGATCAAGACCCCGCCGCCTCGCCCGACGGTGGCCGTCACCGGAAGGCTGGGATCCCGTTCGACGATCAAGGCGCTGGCGCGTCCCTGCGTGGCGGTCAGCGCGGCCTCTGCCAGATCCGGCAGGCTCAACCGGGGGGCGTCTTCGGCGATCTCGATCGGGCCGAAGGTGACAAGGCGGGTGATCTGCGTCTCGAAGCTCAGCAACGCGCCGGTCACCGCCAGCACAAAGATCACCGCCCCCGCGGCAACGCCAATTGAAAGATGCGACCAGAATATGACACGGCGAAAGGACATGGCGGGCTCCGTCAGAGAACTGTCATCCCTTCAACGCAGCCCGAACGCATGTTCCGTCGATCGTTACGACTTTTTTATCCCGCGCCGATCAGCACCCCGGCAGCCAGCACCAGCGCACCGCCCAGCACCACTTGCAGCGCCGCCCGGAAGAACGGGGTGTCCATGTATTTGTTCTGGATCCAGGCGATGGTCCACAATTCCACAAACACCACGATCGCGGCGATAATGGTGGCGGTCCAGAAATGCGGGATCAGGTAGGGCAGCGCGTGGCCCAGCCCCCCAAGCGCGGTCATGACGCCGGACGCCACGCCGCGTTTCCACGCCGCCCCCCGGCCCGACAATTGCCCGTCATCGGAGGCGGCTTCGGTAAAGCCCATGGAAATCCCGGCGCCGACCGATGCGGCCAGACCGACCTGAAAGGTCTGCCAGGTGTCCTGCGTGGCAAACGCCGCCGCGAAGATCGGTGCCAGCGTCGACACCGACCCGTCCATCAGCCCGGCAAGCCCCGGCTGCACCCATGTCAAAACAAATTGCCGATGCGCGGTTTCGTTTTCTGCCGCGACCGCGTCTTCGGTCAGGTGCGTATCGGCAAGCTCTTCCGCCGCCAGCTCGTGCCCGGCCTCTTCCGCGGCAAGGCGGTTCAGCAAGGCCCGCGTGTCGGCATCGGTGCTGCGCCGCGCGGCCGCTTCGTAATACCGCTGTGCCGCGCGCTCCATTTCGGCGGCCTGATTGCGGATTTCGTCCAGCGACAGGGTTTCGGTCAGCCAGACCGGTTTGCGGCTGTAGTATTCGGCAACGTGTTCGCGGCGGATCAAGGGAATGGTGTCGCCGAAGCGCGTCCGGTGCAGGTCGATCAACCGCTGGGCATGGCCTTCCTCTTCGATCGCCATGCCTTCGAAAATTTTCGCGGTGGCGGGGAAATCGTCCCGCAGCTTTGCTGCAAAGCCGCGATAGATCTTGCTGTCATCCTCCTCAGACGAAATGGCCAGTGCCAGAACTTCTTGTTCGGACAGTTGCGAAAACCGCCGACGGGTCGAAAAACGAGACAGCATGGACGCTCCTTTTAGAACGGTTCTAAGCAGGTATCTTACCTAACCGCCCCACCGTCGAGATCAAGGGGACAAACCGGCGCGAACCCTGTCCGCGCCGGAATGAAGGATCACCCCCGATCAGGCGTCGTCGCGCGCGTCGGCCCAAGCCGCCCTATCGAGATCGAGATCGGGAAAGGTGGCAGGGTCGAAGACGGGTGACTTCCCGGCCATGGCCTGATGGCGATAGTCGTTCAGCACCCGCAGCGCGGTTGGAAACAGCATTGCCAGAGCAAGCAGGTTCACAATCGCGAGCACTCCCATCAGCGGATCCGAGAAGAAGAAGACCGCAGTGGCACCGGGTGCCGTGGCCCCCAGAAACACCAGAAAGACCACGAAGCCGCGCAGCACATGCACTGCCATGGGATTTTCCGTCAGGAAGGTCAGCGCGTTTTCACCCAGGTAATAGTTGTAGATGATCGAGCTGAACGCAAAAAGCAGGATCGCGGCGGTCAGGAAGTATTTCGACCATTCTCCTACATGGGATGCCAGCGCCAATTGCGTCAGAACCACGCCATCGGTTCCTGCCGCGCCGGGCACATAGACGTCGCTGAGCAGGATCATGAACGCGGTGCACGAGCAGATGATGATCGTGTCGATAAAGACCGAAAACGCCTGCACGATGCCCTGGCTGACGGGATGCGGCACATAGGCGACCGCGGCCACGTTGGGCGCCGATCCCAGACCTGCCTCGTTCGAAAAGAGACCCCGCCGCAAGCCTTGGGAAATCGCAGCCCCCATGCCGCCGGCGACCGCTTCGCGGAACCCGAAGGCGTTGGCGACGATGTCGATCAGAACCCCCGGCAGCGACACCATGTTCAGCAGGATCACGACAATCGCCATCCCCAGATACCCGAAGGCCATGATCGGAATGATGATATCGGCCACCTTGGCGATACGCTTGATCCCGCCATAGACCACAAGCCCGGCCAAAGCCGCCAGGCCAAGCCCGGACCACAGCCGATCGACCCCGAGGCTCTCCTGCACGGCGCCCGCGACGGTATTGCCCTGAAACGCATTAAACCCGAAGGCAAAGGCGGCGATCAGGCAAATGGCATAGACGACCGCCAGCCAGCGGAACTGTTCGCCCAGGCCATGAATGATGTACCGCGCCGGTCCGCCGCGATAGGTGCCGTCTTTCTGATGCTGCTTGAACACCTGCGCCAGCGTACATTCGAACAGGCTGGTCGCCATGCCCACCAGCGCGATCATCCACATCCAGAACACCGCGCCGGGGCCGCCCAGCGTGATGGCCACCGCGACGCCGGCAATGTTGCCGCCGCCCACGCGCCCGCCGACGCTGACCAGCAGCGCTTCGCGCGAGCTGATATGGCCGTGCTTGCCCGCCTCGGGGTCGCCCTTCAGCACCTCGAACATCTTCGTGAAGAAGCGGAACTGAACGAAATTCGAAATCAGCGTGAAGAACACCCCGAGAACGACAAGAAACGGGATCAGCGCCCATCCCCAGGTCAGGTCACCGATCGCGTTGAAAAATCCCTGTATTAGTCCCATTCTGGTCCCCTGTTGGTTGTTATGGTTCGGAGCTTACCCCTCCGCTGGAATGCTGCGACAGAATTGCCCACAAAGCCCGCGAATTGTGACTTTCATTTCCATTCCGCTTAATTTTTGATCAAATCCGGCGGCATCTTCCCGTTTTCTATCGGTGCGACCGCACCGCAGCAGCGGTGTCGCTCGCCTGACACGCAAGCTCGGGCGGCTGGAAAGATCTTGAACCGGGCGCCGCCCCGCCATAGATTTGGCATGTCCTTCGGGACTATGGGCATAAACGCGCACGTAATACACGGACTGGACCCGGGGGCGGTACCCGGCGGCTCCACCAAACTTCCCTTGTTGGGGGAATATGGGGCCGAAACAGGATCGACGGACGTCTAAAGGTGTTTGCTTTGTCCCGGTGAGATACCACCGTTATCGGTTCACAAAGCATAGTTGCCAACAACAATCATGCTCCGGTGGCAGTTGCAGCGTAAGCTGTAGCCAAACCGAAATCTAAGCCCTTGCGCCTAGCAGCGTAAGGCGG
>JAGQRU010000116.1:3228-8789 GCA_020425105.1 Paracoccaceae bacterium | reverse complement strand
GGTTCAGATGCCGGACTATACCGACGCTGAGGCCCTCGCGTCCGTCGAACGCCAGCTGGCCAGTTATCCGCCCTTGGTCTTTGCCGGGGAAGCACGCAAACTGAAATCCGATCTGGCGAAGGTCGCCAAGGGCGAAGCCTTCCTTCTGCAAGGCGGCGATTGCGCGGAAAGCTTTCAGGAATTCGGCGCGGATTCGATCCGCGACACCTTCAAGGTGATGCTGCAGATGGCCATGGTGCTGACCTATGCCGCGAAGGTGCCGGTGGTGAAGATCGGCCGTATGGCCGGGCAATTCGCCAAGCCGCGATCCGCCGCGACCGAGGTCAAGAATGGCGTCGAGCTGCCGTCTTATCGCGGCGACATCATCAACGATATCGCCTTCACCCCGGAATCGCGTATTCCCGACCCGAAGCGGATGCTGCAGGCCTATACTCAGGCGGCGGCGTCGCTGAACCTGCTGCGCGCGTTCAGCAAGGGCGGCTATGCGGATATGCATCAGGTCCATGCCTGGACGCTGGGCTTCACGGACAAGGCCGAGATCGACCGCTATAGCGACATGGCGAACCGGATCTCGGACGCGCTGGATTTCATGCGCGCCGCCGGTGTCACTCGCGAGCAGGCGCCGACGCTGGAAACCGTGGACTTCTACACCAGCCACGAAGCGCTGCTTCTGGAATACGAAGAGGCGCTGTGCCGGATCGATTCCACCTCGGGCGTGCCGGTGGCGGGGTCGGGGCATTTCATCTGGATCGGCGACCGTACGCGCCAGCCCGATGGCGCCCATGTGGAATTCTGCAGGGGCGTGCAGAACCCCATCGGCCTGAAATGCGGCCCGTCGATGCAGGTCGATGACCTGAAACGGCTTCTGAACAGCCTGAACCCGGCCAACGAAGCGGGCCGCCTGACCCTGATCGCCCGGTTCGGCGCCGGGTCGGTCGCCGATCATCTGCCGCGGCTGATCAAGGCCGTGAAAGAGGAAGGGATCAGCGTCGTCTGGTCCTGCGATCCGATGCATGGCAACACGATCAAATCGGCCAACGGGTTCAAGACCCGGCCCTTCGACAGCGTGTTGCGCGAGGTGCGTGAGTTCTTTGAAATTCACAAAGCCGAGGGCACGCATGCCGGCGGCGTACATTTCGAAATGACCGGCAAGGACGTCACGGAATGCACCGGCGGCGTGCGCGATGTGACCGAAGACGACTTGTCGTCGCGCTATCATACCGCTTGCGACCCGCGTCTGAACGCATCGCAGTCGCTGGAACTCGCGTTTCTCGTGGCCGAGGAGCTGCGCAGCTCGGCCGCGCCGAACACGGCGGCGGCGCTGTAAGCCGACCGGCGAAGACCAGATACGAAAAGGGCGGGCCTTTCGGTCCGCCCTTTTTCGTTGGCGCCCTGCGCCAAACTCATTCGTCGCGGGTATGCACCAGCCGCAGATAGGGCGGAATATTCACATCCCGTTCGCCGTCGTCGGCGCCATCGGTCCGTGCCTTCGCGCCGACAAACGGCTTCTGGGCTTCGCGCAGCATCGGTTCCGCGCTGGCGCCGCCGAACTGACGCACCGGGTGCGCATCGCTGATACGCTGGTTCAACTCTTCCAGCTTCACATCTTCGACGGTGAACCTATGCGGCGGCTTGCCCTTGATCCCATGGGACACCAAGCAGCCGATGGCCCGGCTGACATCGCCCAGATCGCTGCGTAGAGGCAACAGCACGAGTTCGGCCTCGGCCGAAGGCCGTGCGAAAGACGACTCACCGCTCAGCAGGATATGCGCCTTGGCGGGTTGTTCGAAAACATGCTCCAGAGCATGGCTGATCCGGTCGCGCCCATCGGGCGTGATGAAGGATGTCAGCGGCATGCCGCGCACTTCCATGCCCATCAGGTCGTTCAGGTGCATCCCGGCCAGACGAAACCGCGCCACACCGGGCGCAATCCGTTCAAGAATAAAGGCATTTTCCAAAGCACGATCGATTCCACGCGGATCGACCTCAGACCGCAGGGGCGTCTGACGGTCGCCACGAAGGGCTTCCCAATAGGCTTCGATCTGCGCAATGGCCGGGTGCTTCATATCTGCCGTGCCTATACCAAATGGAACAACATTCGTCGAGTTTGTTCCAAAATCGTCCGCTTCATGCATATCACAGCCCCTCGCGCATGCAGAATTCTTTCTTAACGAACCGCCTCCAGCGGCAATTGCCCGCCGTCGACCTACGTTTGACACAAGTTTAATGCAAAGTGACCGCTAAACTTACCCGCTGGTTAATTGTTTAAATCATTTGTATCGAAAAGTTAAACGTGAATTTGCCGCGCACCTTCCAGCCCCCGGACACACCGGCCGCACCGGGTCTTGACCCCACCAGAGATTGTGCGCCTATTGCCCGCGTCCTGTCCGAAGAAAGGCTCCCATGACCGACCGCCGCGGCCTGCTGATCATTTTGTCATCGCCTTCCGGGGCAGGAAAATCCACGCTGGCACGCCGCCTTCGCGACTGGGATCCGTCGATACGGTTTTCCGTTTCAGCGACCACGCGCGCGCCGCGGCCGGGCGAAACCCATGGCCGGGAGTACTTTTTTCACAGCCGCCCGGAGTTTGACGCGATGGTCGCCGAGGGCGCGCTGCTGGAACACGCCGAAGTTTTCGGCAACTGCTATGGATCGCCCAAGGCGCCGGTGCTGGCTGCGCTCGACAATGGCGAAGACGTCCTTTTCGATATCGACTGGCAGGGCGGGCAGCAGGTCCGCAATTCGTTGCGGTCCGAAGATGTGGTGTCGATTTTCGTCCTGCCGCCGTCGATTGCCGAACTGGAACGGCGGCTGAACAGCCGTGGGCAGGACAGCGCCGAAACCATTGCGGCGCGGATGACGCGGTCGCGGGACGAAATCAGTCACTGGGCCGAATATGACTATGTTCTGGTGAATGAGGACATCGACAAGGCCGAGGCGGAAATCCGGGCGATTGTCACCGCCGAACGCCTGAAACGCATCCGCCGCCCGGGGCTGACCGACCGCGTCCGTCGGCTCAACACAGAATTCGAGGAACGCCTATGACGCTTTACATGTTGGACGGGCGTCGCCCGCAGTTGCCCGAGGATGGCGATTTCTGGGTTGCCCCGGACGCCAATCTGATCGGCAAGATCGTCCTGCTTGGCGGCGCATCGGTGTGGTTCGGCTGCACCCTGCGCGGCGATAACGAAACCATCATCGTGGGGCAGGGCAGCAATGTGCAGGAAAACTGTGTCCTGCACACGGATATGGGCTTCCCCCTGACTATCGGCACCAACTGCACGATCGGGCACAAGGCCATGCTGCACGGCTGCAGTATCGGCGATAACAGCCTGATCGGCATGGGCGCCACGGTGCTGAATGGCGCGAAGATCGGGCGCAACTGTCTGATCGGCGCCGGGGCTCTGATCACCGAAGGCAAGGAGATCCCCGACGGGTCCCTGGTCATGGGGACACCGGGAAAAGTTGTCCGTGATCTGTCGCCCGACGCCATTGCCGGGCTGACCCGGTCCGCGGAAGGATACCAGGCCCGGATGCGCCAGTTCCGCGCCGGTTTGGTGCCCATTTGAAGCAACCCCGCCGTCGCGCGGCCCGGTGAGCCGCCGTTCGAGCTCCGCTCACCGATCGTGACCGAGGCGACGGCCAGCGGGTCTGGCAGCCCGGATATTGCATATAACCACAGCACGGATGCGACCATGACCGACGCTCTTGTTCCAGAGTTGCTTACCGGAGTTCCCTTGCCGTTGGTCCTGATCGATCACAATGAGCGGCTGCGCCATCTCAACCCGCCCGCGCGCCGGATGTTCGGCGACAATATGGAGGGTCGGCATTTTCTGGCTGTGATGCGCCACCCCGATACCATCGACGCGGTGATCCAGGCCTTCCGGCACGGCAAGACCGTGCAAAGCCGCTACAGCCGTAAAGACCACAGCACGGAAACGATTTTCCGTGTCACCTGCACTCCGGTGGGTGCGCAGCAACCGCACCCGGTTCTGGTCAGCTTTGAAGACATGACCCCGCTGGAAACCGCGGGCCAGATGCGCCGGGATTTCGTCGCGAATGTCAGCCACGAGCTGCGCACGCCGCTGACCGCCATTCTGGGGTTCATCGAAACGCTGCGGGGACCGGCACGTGACGACGCCGCCGCGCGCGACCGGTTTCTGGAAATCATGGAACGCGAAGCGTCGCGCATGAACCGGCTGGTGGACGACCTGCTGTCACTGTCACGGGTCGAGACCGAAGAACGCATTCGTCCGACGGAATTGCAGGTTCTGCCGGATCTGGTCCAATCGGTATGCCATGGGCTGCGTCCGCTTGCCGATGACGGGAATGTCCGACTGGTGATCCTGCCATCGGAAGATACTCCGATGGTGCGCGGCGACGCCGATCAGTTGCGGCAGGTCTTCACCAATCTGATCGAGAACGCGATCAAGTATGGCGGACGCAACGGCACGGTGGAAATCACGTATAAGGTGATCGACCGCGACCCCAATCTCGGCACCCGGGCGCTCGCGGTGGTTGTATCCGACAACGGCCCCGGGATCGAAGCGATTCACCTGCACCGTCTGACCGAACGCTTTTACCGTGCCGACAGCCACCGATCGCAGGCTTTGGGCGGAACCGGCCTGGGTCTGGCCATCGTCAAGCACATCCTGAACCGCCATCGCGGTCGCCTGAAAGTTGAAAGTACGGTTGGACTTGGCAGCCGGTTCACCGCGATTTTGCCCGTGCAGAAATGAAATGCCGTTATCCCCAGCGGAAGTGGTGATTGTCATATTACTGTTACCAAACCTTCACAAAAGCACCAATCACCAGGTTTAGGTCGCTCGCGAGGGGCCCTTGTGGGAGGGCCGCTCAGTCCATCAATCAGGAGCAATCTATGTCCTTCGTGAAACTGTCCGCCTCTGTGCTGGCGATCGCTGCCGTTTCTGCCACCGCTGCTGCCGCGCGTGATCAGATTCAGGTCGCCGGTTCGTCGACCGTTCTGCCCTATGCATCGATCGTCGCCGAAGCCTTTGGCGAAAACTTTGACTTCCCGACCCCGGTTGTTGAATCCGGCGGGTCCTCGGCTGGTCTGAAGAAGTTCTGCGAAGGCGTTGGCGAAAACACCATCGATGTCGCCAATGCTTCGCGCAAGATCCGTGACAAAGAAATCAAAGCCTGCGCCGAAGCCGGTGTGACCGACATCATCGAAGTCCGTATCGGCTATGACGGGATCGTGTTCGCCAGCGACATCAACGGCAACGGTTTCCAGTTCACCCCCGCCGATTGGTACAAAGCCCTGTCCGCAGAGGTCGTCGTGGACGGCGCAATCGTGGCCAACCCCTACACCACCTGGAACGAAGTGAACCCGGACTTGCCGGCACAGAAAATCGCAGCCTTCATCCCGGGCACCAAGCACGGCACCCGTGAAGTCTTCGAAGAAAAAGTGATCCTGTCGGGCTGTGAAGAAACCGGCGATTTCGAAGCCTTCAAAGCCGCCAATGGTGATGACAAGGGCGCCGCAGAGAAAGCCTGCATCGCGATCCGCACCGATGGCGTGTCGGTCGACATCGACGGCG
>JAGQRU010000116.1:0-3084 GCA_020425105.1 Paracoccaceae bacterium | reverse complement strand
GTTTCGCGTCCGCTGTTCTTCTACGTGAAAAAACAGCACATCGGCACGATCCCGGGCCTGAAAGAATATGCTGAGTTCTTCGTGTCCGACGAAGTTGCTGGCCCCGATGGTCCGCTGGCCGAATACGGCCTGGTGTCGGATCCGGAGCTGAGCGCGACCCAGCAGATGATCGAAGCCGAAGAAACCATGGCTTCGGGTTCGTAAGACCCTACGGGAAGCGGTCCCACGCGGGCCGCTTCCCATACCATTCCTTTTGAAAATCTGTAGGTGGGGTCGATGCCAGGACAGTGGCTGTTTCTTCTTTTATGCGTCCTTGCGACGGCGGGTTACATGATCGGACATCGCAAGGCGGTCAGTGTATCCGGCGGTAGCAACCGGGTGATGCACTCCTTGATGCCTTATCACGGCTGGAATGTTGCGCTGGCCGCGTTTTTGAGCGGCATCGCCGCGATGGTGGCTTGGGGCGCAATCCGGTCGATCACGGGGATTCCGGACGGCAGCAATGTCATTGGCACCGTTCTGACGCTGGGGGCCGCAGGCGCCGCGTTCTGGCTGTCGCTGCAGCAGATCTCGCGCGAGTTCCGGGCACGGAATTCTGTCGAGACGATGGTGAAGGGGATCCTGATCCTCGCATCCTCCATCGCCATCTTGACCACCGTGGGCATCATTTTGTCGATGCTGTTCGAAACCGCGAATTTCTTTGGCCAATACTCCTGGACGAAATTCTTCTTCGGCATCGACTGGGCGCCGAACTTCCGCGGCGACAGCGACCTTGGCATGCTGCCGCTTCTGTGGGGCACTCTCTATGTCAGCTTCATCGCGCTGCTTGTGGCCGTGCCGATCGGGCTGTTCGCTGCCATCTATCTTTCTGAATACGCCGGGCCGAAGCTGCGCGCGGTGGCCAAGCCGCTGCTGGAGGTCCTGGCCGGCATTCCGACCATCGTCTACGGTCTGTTCGCCCTGATCACCGTGGGTCCGATCCTGCGTGACTATTTCGCTCAGCCGATGGGACTGGGAGAAAGCGGGTCGTCGGTGATGACCGCAGGCGTGGTCATGGGCATCATGCTGATCCCCTTTGTGTCGTCGCTGTCCGACGACATCATCAACGCGGTACCGCAGTCCATGCGTGACGGGTCCTTCGGCCTGGGTGCGACGCATTCCGAAACCGTGAAGCAGGTGATCATCCCCGCGGCGTTGCCCGGTATTGTCGGCGCCATCCTGCTGGCCGCTTCGCGCGCCATCGGCGAAACCATGATCGTCGTCATGGGCGCAGGGGCCGCAGCCCGCCTGTCGCTGAACCCGTTCGAAGCCATGACCACGGTGACGGTGAAGATCGTCAGCCAGCTGACCGGCGACACGGATTTCGCGGCACCTGAAACGCTCGTGGCCTTCGCGCTCGGCATCACGCTCTTTGTCATCACGCTCGGGCTGAACGTGCTCGCGCTTTATATCGTTCGCAAGTACCGGGAGCAGTACGAATGACCGACATGACCGCATCCCCCGCGTCGCCGGCGCGCAAAGCGAAATCTCTTTACGAAATCGACGCGCGCACGAAGCGGCGCAACGCCGCCGAAACCCGCTTTCGACTGTACGGCCTGGCCGCGATCGGCACCGGTCTGGCAGCGCTGGTCGTGCTGCTGATCACCATCCTCGGCAACGGTGTGCCGGCTTTCAAGCAGACCTATATCGCGCTTGATGTCGAACTGCTGGAATCCAAGCTGGACAAGAACGGCAATCGCGATCCGGACGATCTTGCCAAGATTTCGACCTTCAGCATCGCGCCGCTGATCAAGAACGCAACCACGGAACTGGCAACCACCATGTCCGCCGAAGTCCCCGGCCTGACCGAGAAGATGGTCGGAGACATGATCTCTAAGGAAGCAGCGGGACAGTTGCGCCGCTTCATCCTGAACAATCCCGACCTGATCGGCACGACGCAGAGCTTTTCGTTTCTCGCCAACGGCCGTATCGACGGGTATTTCAAGGGCCGGGTGTCAAAGGAATCCGCGCTGCTCGATGGCAATGTGACCCCCGAACAGCTGGCCGCGGCCGATATTCTGGTGCGCAAGGGCATCATGAAGACCCAGCTGAACCTCGCGTTCCTGACCAGCCCCGATGCGTCTGACCAACGCCCTGAAGCTGCCGGTCTGGGCGTTTCGATCCTTGGGTCGCTTTACATGATGATCATCGTGCTGGCGCTGGCCCTGCCGATCGGCGTTGCCGCATCGATCTATCTCGAAGAGTTCGCGCCGCAAACCTGGGTCACCGACCTGATCGAAGTGAACATCTCTAACCTTGCTGCGGTTCCGTCCATCGTGTTCGGGATCCTCGGCCTGGCGATCTTCATCAATTTTGCGCATCTGCCGCAGTCGGCGCCCATCGTCGGCGGGTTGGTGCTGACCTTGATGACCTTGCCGACCATCATCATTTCGACCCGGGCGGCGCTGAAAGCCGTTCCGCCGTCGATCAAGGACGCGGCCCTGGGCATCGGGGCCTCGAAAATGCAGACCGTCTTCCACCATGTTCTGCCTCTGGCCATGCCGGGCATCCTGACCGGCGCCATCATCGGTCTGGCTCAAGCGCTTGGCGAAACCGCACCGCTGCTGCTGATCGGCATGGTCGCCTTTGTGCGCGACTTCCCCGCAGCACCGCCGGAAGGGTTTTTCGACCCTGCCACGGCACTGCCCGTGCAGGTCTATAACTGGACCCAACGCTCGGACCCGGCCTTCTTCGAACGCGCTTCGGGCGCCATCATCGTGCTGCTGGTTTTCCTGGTGCTGATGAACACCCTGGCCATCATCCTGCGCCGCCGGTTTGAACGCCGCTGGTAATCGGAGTACTCAGACATGAACGACATGCGAATTGTGGAGCGTGAAGTGGACACCCAGCCCGTAAAGTTCTCAGGTAAAGACGTACAAGTTTATTACGGCGATACCCACGCGATCAAAAACGTCAACGTTGCGATCGAAGACAAGACCGTGACCGCCTTCATCGGTCCGTCGGGCTGCGGGAAATCGACCTTCCTGCGCTGCCTGAACCGGATGAACGAAACCATCGACATCTGCCGGGTGACCGGCGACATCG